>CAZKPL010000093.1:0-7203 GCA_964554625.1 uncultured Nitrosomonas sp.
GCGGCACAAAACCGCCAGCCGGTCCGGCTGGCCTGGCAAGCACCTTAAACAGCCATGCGGTTTTGATCCGATTATGTTTGAAACTGCCGGGATGAGCGCTATTCCGCGCGCGGACTCGATCAGATTGAGACTTTGCTCGGAAAAATGACTGAAATACTCACTGATTTTATAGGGTGACACTTATTCAGGAACTTTTCCTCCCAAGCATCCTCACATTTTATACCGCTCACAAAACTACCCAATGTGTATCCAAGGAGGAAGAAGCAATGTTAGCAACACTTAATATCAGTGCTTTCAGGCAATTCATGGCGACCGTCTTCTCTGTCATCTTTTTCGTGGTGGCGCTCATGCTCACTTTTCTAGCTGGAGAAGCCCTGTTTCAAGGATTGCGTGGCCATGCCGGGCTTACAGAAGCCGTGATTAATTCCATCAATATGGCCATTGTGGCATTGGCCATTTTTGAGCTTGGTTTGGTGGTCAACAAGGAATACGCATGCAAAGAAAGCGAGGATCACATCCTTATCGTGCTCAGGCGCACTGTGCCGCGTTTTGTCAGCATCGTATGTATTGCGCTTGTTCTCGAAGGATTACTGTTGGTCATCAAGTACAGTCAGCTTGGGCTTGCAGGCAATCTTAACTATCCGATAGCCATCATTGTCAGTGCTGCGATATTGCTTGCAGCCCTGGGTATATTTCTGCGCTTGACTGACACTCACTCCAACAGTCATAACAAGATCTTGCTTAATGAAAATGAAGCGCAGGCTGTCAGTGGATCGATGGAATGTATGGCCGGTTTTCACCAGCCAAAGCCATCGAACTGTTCCGCTCATTGAATACGCCGACATGCACAGAGTTCATACAATGAGGCTTTCTGCGCAAATAACAGTCAAGACGAGTTATCCGTTTATACCACTATGGCAAAATCAGTCCATTGTATTGGGTTCTAGTCGGCGTTCATCCCACAAAGGCACCCCAAATACATCATGAATGAAGTAATAGGTGACCGGGACACCCAGTATCATTCCCCACAGGCCAAAGCTGTGGTAGGCAATCAGCAGGATAATGAGCACCAGCACTGGATTAAGTTTGAAGTGTTTACCGTAGATCAAGGGATTGAGTCCGTAGGCCTCGATAATATGGATGACAGTGATCATCACCACTATAGCTATGGCCAGAGTCAACCCGCCGGTATTTAACGCAACCAGCACCATCGGTGTCGTGGAAATGAATACACCCAGTACCGGAATAAAACTGCACACGAAAACAATCAACGATAACAGTGCGACTGACGGAATACCCAGAATCATCAGACCTATCAGGGTCAAGAAGGTATTGACGCATGCGATCATTGCCTGTGCCTGGATAGCGCGGCCAACAACATAGGCGAAGCGAACCACCGGCTGCGCGGTTTCCTGGTAAAAATCCCGCAACCGTGAATCATGCAGGCTTTTCATGAGATCACCCAAACGGACGCTGTCAAACAAAATCAGGAAACTGAATAATAGCGCAAGCAGCATGGTACCCGTAGCTTGATAGAGATGATTGATAAGCCGGGGCAGCTCTTCGCGGACTTTATTCATCTGTTTTGTCATAAGGGATTCCACCAGTAGCTCTGCTTCCTTATCGTAATATTTTTTCAGTTTCGCCTGCATAGCTTCCGTTATGCTGCTGTCGTTATCAAGCTCCGGATTCTCGGCATTGGAAATGGAAATGGAAAGGTTGATTTTTTCCTGGAACAAATTAAGTTCCTTGTCGATCGCCTTCTGGGTATCTTCGTCAAGTATGCTACGCATATAGCCGTGCAAGGAACGCTCCGCACCAGGATATTTACTATCGACGTCTCGTTTCAGTTCTATCAGTTTCGATTGTACTTCACTGAAATTGTTCATAAAACGGCTGGCTTCACCGATCACGCTGGGCGTGACATAGTGAAAGAAACTCCCCAGTACGACTAAAAAAAAGACATATACCAGCGTCAGAGACAGGCGGTAAGGCAACTTCAATTTATTCCGGCCAAGACGGACTAGCGGCATCGCAATAAAAGCGAGGACGAATGTGATGAAAATCAGTCCGAAGAAATCACGCAATAACCATAACAGCCCAATCAGGATTAACCAGATCAGAATGCGGCGGTTGGCTTCATAAAAATTATCCAGGTTGAATGGCATTATTAAAATTCTTTGAGCAGTTAATATTCGAGACAAATTTGATCAAAGACTCTTTAATCAAATTGTTATTTCCGGCTTAGTAATAAGTAAATCTGTGTGCGGAAGTATAAAGTATAACCATGCTGCAAGATACCTCTCGGCCATCGCCCGATTGTGTGTTTCAGGGATAATTACTGCTTTTCCGGATGATTCTTGAGGATAAGGATACTGTTGAGGGCTCAAGTCTGCCCATAGCAGCCGGCTACTGCTGACGGACCGCTTGTTTTCATGGCTTGGTACTTTTCCCAGAAGGCGTTAGCGACCTGATGAGCAGTCTTGGATACAAGCCTTTTTTGATATCGCTCGAAATAACCCGGCCCACCGTTATAAGCCACATACGTCAGGCGGGCCAGTTGGCCAAGATTGCTGCTGCCTTTGTAGGCATTCCTGGCAAGAGTGTAGTTGGTAAGATAATAATGCAGGATCTCGTTTCCTGCCGAGGCATTGTAGCTGATATCGTTACGCAGGGCAGAAATTTCATAGAAACCGCGCCAGACGTTCGGGTTCACCTGCATGATGCCGACGGCGCCAGCGCGTGATATGAGCGGTTCGAGGCGGCCGCTTTTTTTGATGAACTGCCGCCAACAGCTCTCCTGCCATGCGGTAGCAAAAGATAAGTAGCGGAAGAAATCATGATATTTGGACGTCAGGCCTTTGCTGCGGATTGTGGCGTTCGCGGCCTGATTGAGTAGCTTCTCCACCAGCGGGAGGTAGGTTTCGATTTCACCGGCATCGGGTACCCAACGATTGAGTTTTTTAACGAGGGTGCGGTCCGGCTTATTTTCTGCCCACGCTGGGGCAAAGAAAAACCAGGTGCTGCTATCGATGTCAGGCGCCTGATCTGGAAAAGGAAGAGGTGAACCGAAGCCGAACAGCCGACGCAACTCCGCATCCGCGTCAAGACGGTAAATCAAGGGATCTTCCTTGAGCTCCGGCGCAAGCATACGCGCCAGTCGGCGCAGGCCGTCAGCAGAAATCTCATAACCAACCGTTTCACTCACCTGATCCATGGCCTTCAAAGCGTCTGCCGCTGCGATGAAACTCAGATAGCGAATCACTGCGGTACCCGGCAAGGCAGGTTCCATCTGCTGCAGGATAGGCGAAAGTCTTTCCCAGCTTTTCAGAAACAGTCCACGTACTGGATCCGCAACTCCTTCCTTCCAGATAGTCAAGGCTTCTATCAGATCATAACGTCCATCGAGTAGAACTTCGAACAACACCTGGCGTAGCTCCGCTTGTTCAGTGTCTTCCGCCACCTGCTTGATCACAAAGGTAAAGAATGCATCCCAGCGCTGCCAGGCAGCTTCCCAGCGCAGTGCTTCTTCCGAGGTCAGAGCCGGTTCTGCAGGAAGCGTCACCGGCTGGCTGACTCTCCCGGGAATACTGAGCTGCAAGGTCAAAACGATACCTAAATCGGCAACTTCCAGACTGGAGAATTTCACCGATTCCAGTGAGCGCTGTGCGGCGCCGACACCATTTGGAGCGAGCATCAGGGGAATAAGCGCCTGGATCTCTTGCAACGGGGCATGGAGATCCACTTTCAACACCGCCAGCCGGGAATGAACGTGCGGTGTGATCCAGTCCCACAACGCGCCACTCACCAAAGGTTTGTCTCCTTCCCGATCAAGCAGATTCGAGTCGGCCACCCGGAATTCGACTATGGGTTGCTCCGGAACGATGACAGGCTCCAGGAAGGCCTCGATGAATCCCTGCCATTCGGGAGTGCGCCAGCAGTCGCCGGCGATCTTCTGCCCGAATCCAGCCTTGACCGCGGTGATGATGCGGATTCGGCCGCCATCCGACCTGATTTGCGGATCAGACAGGACAAGGGTATTGCAATCTGTTTGCCCGCCCAGCACTTGCACCGTATCACCCTGATCGGTATAGACCTGTTCCAGCAGGGTACGGCGGAGAAACTGATAATCCAGCTTTAGCGGCACGCTGATCTCGCTCGCACCGACGCCCGTGGTCAACAGCAACAATATCGCCAGAAACAGGATTCGCATCCTCGGTAGATTCACCCAGGATGGACTAAAACTTACCATCTGAAAGAAGAAGATCGCAAGTTATCACGATAATACCTCATTGATTGCATGTCCGAGCTCATGGGCAATCGCGCATCCGGCGATTGCGACAAAGGCATTCAGCTCTTGCTACGCTGGCTTATAGTATAGCGGCGATAGCGCCCAACCGGGGTTCCCGATGTCATTCCTTGGGCGGTGCCTTTTCCGGCTCCACGCTGTCGACCTGGGGTATGGCTTTTTGTGGATGCTGCTTGACCATCCGCTTCAATTTATCATCCTTCCCCCGCCCATGGACGCCGCTCTGCTGGACTTCCATATCCGGCGGAAATTCCTGGAGTTCAGGCGTTCTGCGCTCAAACTCGGCTTCGGCTGCAAGCCAGTCATCAAGATCATGCCCAGGGGTATAACCACGCTTCTCGTACTGATAATAGGCCGCCTCGCGTATCATCGCCTCGCGCTGCTCAAGGCTGAAAGCCCCCCGCCATGTAATATCGGGGCCGCTTTGCTGGTTAACGGGGGTGCGTGTCTGTTTGGCCATGTTTTTATCCTCCATCGTTGAAGATGATGGGGCACGGAACGAACGGGCCAAGCCCGCATGCTGAGCGCCCCTTGTGACTGCCAGATTAGCCTGTAGCTCTAATCCCGGCGGCCAGGGCTCTTGATGTAAAGGAAAAAATAACTCCCTTTCTCTGATTAAGCCCTGAAACTTTCATAGTTTATCGAAATACATCCACTAAAAAAATACGTGCAAGCACGTAGAGACAACCCTTATTGATAATAAGCAAGCAAAAATCTTTTCTGGCTCAAGCGAAGCAGGGAAAATGCTGCAGAAATTACCGTGTTCGATTCGGTTGGTTTTGCACTGGAAGATTTTGCAGTGCTGCGTTTGGTATAGGAGCTGACATTAGAACATCAATTAGGCAGCAAGATCACGTTGCCAGAAGTGCATGATGCGAAAGACTTGTTCGGTGTTTTAGCGCCTTTCCCATGATTTTCTCTCCGAGAAAGAAGAGTTAATCGTTAATCTGCATAAAACGTTTCAACGATCACTCTCATCAGATGCAGCGTTTTAGCGTGCCGGTCACTTTCCGGATTGAACTCGCTGATCTCCAGGCCGCAGAACTTGGCATGACGCTTCGCCGAAGCAAGCGCTGCCAGCAGGACGGCAGCTTTAATTCCGCCCGGCACCGGAGTTTCTACGCCAGGCGCATCTTCAGGATCAATTAAATCCAGGTCAAGGCTGATGCCTATCATTCCGCAGGTTTTGCTTAATTGCTCAATGGCCGCAAGGAGTGTTTGCGAAAAATCGCTGATTTGATCGGCAAAAACGATCTTGACGTTTGCCTGTTTTAAAAGGGCGTATTCAGCCGGTTCATAACTGCGCACACCGATCAACACCAGATTCTCTGGCTGAATAAAGCGGTCAGCAGGATACACCGCGCTCAGCCGCTCATCTGCTTTGCCCAGCAGCGCGGCGACAGGCATGCCATGTATATTGCCGGAAGGCGTTGTGGCAAAGGTATGCGCGTCCATGTGGGCATCAAGCCAGATCAAGCCCAGCTCGTTGCCATGCGGCAGCGCCTGCAACACCCCTGACCAGGTGCCGAGCGCACAGGAATGATCGCCACCAATCACCAGAAAAGGGTGCCGGGCTTGAGTCCAGTGGCAGGTAAATTGACTTGCTTTCTGGTATAGACGGGATAGTCTGACCTCTTTCGAGCCCTTCTTCTCGGGATACAGCATGTGCCATTGCAGTTGCAGACTAACGCGCGGCACTGGCTGCCGTGCAAACTCGTCACGCAATAGTCCTGCCGCATAACCGCACGTCTGCACCGTCCCCCCCAGGCAGGAAGCAATCCCCAATGTTTGTATGAGTGTCGCCATAAAACAATAATGGCATAGTTCGCAGGTAATGTCTTTAGCGTCGACCCTCCTGGTACTGCTACGTAAACGCTGCCGGCTGGCGATAGCCAGTTGACCCAATTAACATCCTGTCATCGATACGTCGCTGGCCATCACTGACGAAGATTTCTCGGTCTCGTTCCGGATCCGGGAGGGGAGGTTATACTTTGTAATGAAAGAAGGCGGTGGCAGCAGCAAATAGCCAAGCCAATATGGCCTTTGCATCTACCGCCCCTTTTTAAACTTCAGATAGGTTATCAATCGTCCATCTCTATCTGTCCCCGCGCTTCGCCAGAGGGATTTTTGACGCTGTGTACATTCGCATAGGTATTCCCAGCACGCATCGCCTCGACAAGTTCCTGGATGGTTGCACCGCAGCTAGCATTGACAATATTCGCATCCGTAAGAGTCGCTTTAATCTCAACCTTGCCCTCGAATCCACCGCTAACAACACCTCCGAGAAAGGCTACCGCCGGTCCATTCTCACCGACAGGCGCACAATGTATATGCGCTCCTGCGGCTCCAAGTAAACCCACCGGTTCTTTTTCACGGGTTCTAACTTCAAGCTTGTAATCTATCATTGTATGATCCTTATTAACTTCGAACTGCACCACCCCCCGGACCCGGGAATCCACAGGCGGAACCTCCTGGTCTCCGAGAAGTTTGGCCTTGAATTCAAGCGAGTCGTTACTATAAGCGTTCCCGGCCAGAAATATAAGAACTAACAATGACGATACTGTAACAGCTGCCTTCATAAATCAATTTCCTCCTGGATATTAAATGTTTTTCTATGAAAAGTTCTTTATGGAACCCAAGATGAGGCATAGGGAAAATAAAACACCTTTTCATTAAATCGCCTGATGCTTCAATAAATTATCTAAATACACTGGCTAAAAAATACGTACAACACGTAGGAATCATTCTTATTGACAAGCAATCAAGAAATCCTTTTGGTTCAAATATGTAATACGTCAAATACGCCAGAAGCTGAATGCCTTTTTGCCTTTCAAGTGAAAGACACTCAAGGAAAAAGGCCGCCTCTGAAGCGCGAAGGGTCGTGAGCGTCAGTG
>CAZKPL010000094.1:0-7014 GCA_964554625.1 uncultured Nitrosomonas sp.
CTGTTATCAGCATCAGGAATTCAGGCAGTATTCAAGGCTTCACAAATACGCTCACGATCTTGATCATGCCGAGTATCTCAGGTGCAACTTCGCCTTCTCGTAGCCAGGCTATGTATGCATAACGCCGCCGCCCATTGATCCAACGAGCAAACAAGCCTGCCGCTTCCGGGAAATTAGCAAAAGATACCAGCTGACCCAAGGCTGTGGCACTGTCGTTTTCGTCCCGGTGTACATGAAATCGACCACCAGGGGTTGACAAGCACAGCTCCTGTACAGCGCTGTCCAACGACTTGACTATTGCTTCTTCATCAAAATCTTTTTCACCCGTTGGGTGATTTCTTCATCCAGCCGTAATACTTTGACAGTACTGCGTTTTGGGCTGTTTTTACAGGTTTGGCTGAGGAAAATAGGTTCGCTGAGTTGTTACAAATTACTTGACCACATTACCATGAAAATCAACATACCTCATTGTGCCGGCCTGTGTGTTTCACGGAACCAGATACGGTATTGTTGCATTTTCGCGCGCTGCTCTGCTGGCGCGTGGCGGCGGCAGGTGGCATATTCCTCCGTGTCGGGCTCCGCGCCCCAACGTTCTTCGGCGCAGTCGTTGGGGTTATAAGCCATCTCATAGGCCGGCTTGCGTGCCAGCACCTCAGCCACGGAAAGCTCCCACAGATTGCCGTCCGTGCGCGTATAGCGGATGTTGCGTTCATGGATGCGCTTTGCGTGATGTTGCTCGATCTCGATCTTGGCCTTCTCGGGGCTTTGACCGTTCAGCACGAACAATTCGGGGTGGCGCACGATCTTCTCGGGCAAACCGTTCAGTACATTAATCGCGATAATCAGGCGCATATCGCGGGAGGGCGTGGAGTAATCTTCCCAAGGGCCAATAGTCTGAAAAATCGCCGCGCCGCTGGGCATCGGGATGACGCTGCCAGGATGCTTGCGGAAATAGGCCTCACCGTTGTTGACCGAGGCCACACGAGTCTCGATTTGCTCCACCAAGGCATCCAGAGTGGTTTCATAAGTCTGCTTGAGATCAAGGCCGTTGGGATTGATGAGCCTGGTTAATCTAGCATAGAAATCGTCGGGAGAGAGCTGACCCTGCTCCGCGGAAAAAGGGGCGAAGTTGAATTGCTCGGCCAGCTCACTATTGGAGAGCATTCGCCATCTGTCTGAAGTCGTGCGGATCAAAGGCCGGAAAGCCTTGAAACCTGGCCCGGCACTTGCGGTATTGGCAAACAGCAGGGTGCCTTCCCAAACATGCTTACGGGCGACCGTGTTGTCTGGCTGAGCATCAACTGCCAGCAAACTGCCAGGGTGATTCGCCGTCTGCGGCAGCCATTCAACAACCAGCAACACATGGCCGTAGGGGTCGGTATAAACCGTTCCCGGCCACAGCATCTCTCGGCTGAGGGGGATGGGATATAGATCTGTGGATTCGTCCTCAAGTCCGGTCCGTAACGAACCAGAATGGACCGTATTCATCAGCTTTCTGCTGATTCTCCTGAAGCTCGCCTGCGAGCTGATGCCGTGGGTAAATTCCGTAATGACGGTGGCTGCGCCGCACCGCGGCAGCGCCTTGGTTGAACCACGCCCGCAGGTGCGGAAGGCAAATGGCAGACCGATCTTCCAGGCAAAATAAGCCCGTAAGGTGTAAGGCAGATCGGCGCAATCGGGGGTGAGCGGCAGGTTTCTGTCTTCGTTGAGGCCGAGATGGTTATGCAGAAAGTTGCGTTCGGTGTTGCGTAATACTGGCCCCAAGGAAGGAAAGCTGAGGTTTTCCTTGGGCGGTGCGCCAAACAATGCTTCGATCCAGGCAGAATAAAAGGCCTCAGTGGCAAGATTCCACGTTTTGATTCTTTCTCCTTTTTTCTGTATATCTGGCCCATCAATGATGAGAAGCTGGCAGGCGATCAATCTGCCATCCCGACTTGCTTCCACGCGATAATGTCCCTTATTCAACTTTGCTAGTTCCGCGACAAGACTCCAGGGTGGACCACCGCGGTGGCGGGATGGCAGGAGCGTGCGTCGATCCTGATCATCGACCAGGGCGAGTTCCGATAAGGGACCATCCGTAGACACAGCCATGATCTTGATCTGTCCATCAGTTCTGGGGCTAAGGGGTGAAATCCAGATATGTGTTTCGTGAGTCTCTTCGCATGAATGATCCTCAGCCAGTGCCGCTGAAATGCTGGCCCATGCCAGCAAGCATACGAGAAAAAGCTTCGTAGGCTGAATTGGTAAGCCCAAAAAGTAGTTTCGATCCCACTTTACTACATCGAAACGGTTTGCCAATCGGCATAAACGAATATTACTGACCCTCGGGACTATGAATAGACCGTCTTGGAGTTTTTTCAGAATTGATTTTGAGAAGATTAGTGTGATCATTTGTGAGCTCCCCATCTAAAAATCAGAAATTAATCAGGTTATCATTGACTATTTTTAGGAGGATAACCCATGGCATCACGCAAACAACAGGAGCAGCCTATTAAAGGGTGACAGGTCAATGGTTTGTCGTAGGCAGCGTATTGCCACGAGTATAAATTAAACGGTAAGACATTTTGGAACTGACTGCAGGTTTTCCAGAATGTGCAAAAGGAGAATCAGCCAGCTTCGCTGATACCGGTAACGATCAGGGCAACCGCTCCAGCAGCAGATTCTCTGAGACTCTGACTCTGTTATTTAAGTAAACATGTATTGGAAATACCGGCAGATGTTTCACCGCAATAGATTGATTGCATATATCGGACAAATCTGGATGGTGATGGAGTCTATGGATCTGCGCCGTGGTATTGACGGCTTGTCGATGATTGTACAATAGATAGCGGAGCGTTCACCTTATGCTGCGGGATCAGCGTTTGTATTTCGTAATCGTGTCAAGGTTTTGTTATGGGATGGCACAGGCATCCGGTTATATCATCGCCGGCTGCATCATAAGCGGTGCGGTGCCGAAGCGGAATGCGCGGTATTTCGAATTGATGCAATTACAGTGAAAATGGTTAGCAGCGGAAGTTGACTAGCGGCGTTTGTCAGCCTTGCCATCCGCGCATTTGCGCTGCATCCGCTTTGGCAAAAAAAGATCAATGTTCTGGTGAAATAAGCAAGATAATCCCCCGGTATAGCCGGGGGATTATTAATCGACGCATTTAAATACGTTTAGTCAGCGAAGAATTATTCTCACTAATTTAGTATCCACCGCCTGAATTCGAGCCTTTAGGGTGTGAGCTGGCAGTCTTTTTCATTACATCACTACATTTTACCTTAGTGCCATCTGTTCGATCTTTAATTTGATCTTCCGGTTTTTTGTCTTTGCAAGCCATTGAATTTAAAATATCTTGTGCTCTAATGGGTGCCAATGAAGAAGACGTATTTCCGCTAGCAAAAGCGGTAGAGGCAGAACCTAATATTAATATAGAGATGAAAATGGATGTAATAGATTTTTTCATGTTTTAACTCCTTTTAATTTAGTAATAGCGAATCGTTTTTATAACCCAACTATTATATATAGCAATCGATTTTTTATGCTCGAAAATAATGTTGTTATTTTCAACGGAAACTAGTGACTCATAGTTTTCCAGTATATAACAGCATTTTTTATTTGTCAGGTAGTTTTAATTTATGAAAATCAAGAATTATGGGTTATCTTTACAGCAGGAGTCAGCATGACTCATTGACTCATGCTTGCGACGTTGATGGTAAAACTACTTTTTCACTCCGCTAGATGTACTCAATAGCAAAGTGATTGTCTCGTGCTAATTGCGACGTCGCTGCAGCGAGTGATTGAATTTTCTGAAAAAGATCAACTGAGAGCTTGTGAATTAATTGGTTATCGTGAATGGCGGCGTTCTTGGCAGAATAGTTTTGTGCCAATATGATTCCGTGGTTACGAGGGAGTGGATGCTCGCCTTATTCTTGAGAAGCGAGTCAATTTAGCTTTTTTACCTGGCATGCAGACTGTTTGCTTCCTGGTTCGCTAAATTTGCCAGGACGTGCAGCCTGTGCCGCCAGGTCCGGTAACTCGAGCGCCAGGGAGAAGGTGCGCATCAAGTTGTGCGTCAATGCATAGAGCAGCAATATGCACCGCACTTTAATTTTGCCACGCATCCTAGCCGGGTCAGTCCGTAGCGATTACAGTCCGCTCCTTGTACAATTCCCCGGCGTCTTCCGTTGCGCACCAGACCGATAGCATCCAGTCTAAATTCCTTCGTATATTTCTTCCTCGTATTCATTTCTTAATCTCCGGTTAAGATAAATTATCCCTTAACCGGGTTGGTCAATTCTATTGAGCCATGTCAGGATTGTGATCCTTATGTCGAGCTCATGTTAAATAATCATTTAATGGAGATATAGTGCTACTTTGTCATCAATTTTCGCTATGTTGATTTCAGTAATCGCAGCAAGTCCAGGTATGACAAACAACAATAATCCCACGTTATTGGTGGGCGCTGATGAGAAAATATAAAGGCCATCGCGTCAATTTGGAAGCACTGGCCAGGGAAGGGGAGTCCAGTGTTCTATCAACTAGCGGGTTGATGATGTGCTGGGACATTTTTTGCCGCGTCATCGATAATTACGGCGATGTTGGCGTGTGCTGGCGGTTGTCGCAACAACTGGCAGCAGAGCATAGTATAGCAGTGCGGCTTTGGGTGGATGATATGGCCAGTCTGCAGCGCATTTGCCCGGATGTCGATGCCAGCCGGGAAGTGCAAAACTGCCGGGGGGTGGAGGTGCGGCGCTGGATTGAACCATTTCCCTACGTCATGCCAGCTGACGTGGTGATCGAAGCGTTTGGCTGTGAACTGCCGGAGAGCTATGTGGCAGCAATGACGCTACCCTCACCCCGGTTTCTGGATCAAGTTGGGGATAGGCGCGTATGGATCAATCTGGAATACTTGTCGGCGGAGCGGTGGGTGGAAGGCTATCATGGCCTGGCTTCGCCGCATCCGTGCTTGCCGCTGACCAAGTATTTCTTCTTCCCTGGCTTCACTGCAGCTACTGGCGGGTTACTCCGGGAAAATGGACTGCTGGCGCGACGCGATGTGTTGCAACATAATCCGGCGCAGTGGTGGCATCGGCTTGGCCTGTCTTGCCCCATTTCCACCGAAGCCACAGTTTCACTATTCTGCTATGACAGCGCGCCAGTGAGTAAGCTGCTGGACGCCTGGGCGGCTTCAACCACGCCGGTGCGCTGCCTGTTGCCAGAAGGCAAAGCAGTGGCGCAGATCGCAAGGTGGGCCGGACAACCGGGTCTGGCGTCGGGTGATAGCGTGCAGCGTGGCAGCCTGGCCTTGCATGTCATTCCTTTCATGCCGCAGGAAGACTACGATCGCCTGCTGTGGGGATGCGACTGCAATTTCGTGCGCGGCGAGGATTCCTTCGTGCGGGCGCAGTGGGCAGCGCGGCCGCTGGTCTGGCAAATCTATCCGCAACAGGACAATGTGCACCAGATCAAACTTGAAGCGTTCCTCAACCGCTATTGCCAAGGATTGGCGGAAGATGCCGCCGCCGTACTGCGTGCTTTTCATCAGAGCTGGAATGGTGGCGGACGTTTGGAGTGGGACGATTTCTGGCGGCACCGTGCAGTGTTGCAAAGTCATGCCATGGCTTGGGCTGAACAGCTTGCGCAGGCCGCAGATCTTGCGTCTAATCTGGTGAGCTTCTGCAAAAATCAGGGTTGCCCCTGAAAATTCAAGTTGCTGCGCCAGGGGGATGCGGGCGAACCATTACCATATGGCATATATTTGATATGTAAAGGGTAATTTTCTACAAACAGTTGTTTGGATAGCGACAAAAATTGGATTTTTGGATGGGCCCGGAGTACAATTTACAGTTTTTTACTCCCCAGATTTATCAGATGAAAACAGCCCAGGAACTCCGCGTAGGTAACGTGTTTATGGTCGGTAAAGATCCCATGGTCGTGCTGAAAACTGAATTCAGCAAGTCCGGCCGCAATTCTTCCGTAGTAAAAATGAAATTCAAGAATCTGCTTACCGAATCGCCCAGCGAAGCGGTGTACAAGGCGGATGACAAGTTTGATGTGGTGGTGCTGGATAAGAAGGAGGTTTCCTACTCTTACTTTGCCGATCCCATGTATGTGTTCATGGACACTGAATACAACCAGCATGAAGTCGAAGCGGAAACAATGAGCGATGCGCTGAATTTCCTGGAAGACGGCATGGCCTGCGAAGTGGTGTTCTACAACGGCAAGGCCATCTCGGTTGAACTGCCCAACTCCGTAGTGCGCGAAATCACTTACACCGAGCCCGCCGTCAAGGGTGATACCTCCGGCAAGGTAATGAAGCCTGCCAAGATCGCCACCGGCTTCGAGCTGCCAGTACCGCTGTTCTGCGAAATCGGCGACAAGATCGAAATTGATACCCGCACGCTGGAATATCGCAACCGGGTCAAGTAGCTCTCCCCGGTCGAAGAAAACAAAGGAGCCAGTTGGCTCCTTTGTTTTTTCTGGGTGGGCGGATACGCGCAGTATGCCAAGTTTGATTCCCGATTCAGGCCATGATTAACTCATCCTTGCAGTAGTTTGCAGCTGCTGATACTGAGCAAAAAAGATAGTGACAGTGGAACTGAATGCAGCGACCTGGGCGGGCCAAAACTGCCTGCCATTTGCCAGGCTTTGGCCAAGCTTTGGCAGGCTCCACCCTATGCATTAAGCCGCTAAACTCAAAACTTACTTCGCTTTTAACCGTATGATTGCGGCATGGGGATCACTGAGATTCTTCGATCCCCCCACGTCCGGGACAGTACTAGGTAGTACCTGAGTGAGCGTCCCGCTCGTCAGGTCTGATGATAGCGTAATGATTCCCAGCCCTGAGCGGCTGCCGTCGGCTGCATGGCTGACGGTGAGCGGGAACGGACCGCGTAGCGCGACATAGATCCGCTTGTTTTTCGTTTGGTCAGTTACTGAAAAATCGCCAAGATCGGGTGTCGGATCGTTGCTTTTTATCGTGCCGAGCGTTGAACCACAGACCCCTGTCGTCGTCAGGCTATAGTTGC
>CAZKPL010000095.1:0-6989 GCA_964554625.1 uncultured Nitrosomonas sp.
CTGGAATCGGGAGTCTTGATCCAGCGCGCCACGCTGGCTATACCTGCGCAAAGACGCTTCGCCACTTGCGCGATGACAAGGTCCTCCTTCTCTCGAACGGATAATATCTTGCGGCGAAACAATACTGGATATGTCATCTATAAATAAAGTAATCCCCCGGCATAGCCTGGAGATTACCTCTTTGAGTCAAGATAAATTATTCCTTAACTGGGTTGGTCAATCCTATTGAACCACGTCACCTCAGTATTTCTTACTTCTTGAGACAAAAAGTGAATACTGAAATGAATTTTTCTTTCAAACACAGTATTTACTCTGTTTATCGACGATAAGCTTTTTAGAGACTCAATTAACCATAGACGTTGATAATATACTTGGCAATTCCAGATGTCGCAGCAATAAGAATGGCTAATCCTCCAACTACGGCTATTCCCTCTATAAGAAAAGAAATTAGCGCTTCACGAGTAGTTTTAAATTCTTGCTCCCCATCTTTGTTACGTCGACGATCTTTGCGCTCCTTTACCCAGAGTTGTATTGCGATAACAAATGGAATAGCTAGTACAGAAATAAGTAGTGAATTTAAAGAATCATCTTCCATTGATCAGCCCTATTATCGATTAGTTGTAATTTGATTAAAATGTGCCCCGCTTTTTTCAGTTTTATCTAGTATAGTATCCCTAGCAAATCAATAATTATAGCAGGTGCTACAATTCCCATTCTGCTTCTATATCTTTTAGCGTATATCTAGGCCATATCTGCCAATCTAATCTACCATTATAAAAATAAATGAAGACATATAGAATATTTACTTTCCTGGAGACTTATGGATTGGCTTAATCTTCCGGCTGCTAATGGTGCATGCGGTATCGTTCAGCTGCCTGGCTCCAAAAGCATCTCCAATCGGATACTCTTGCTCGCAGCGCTAGCAAATGGTAAAACGCTTGTTCGGGATCTACTGATTTCTGATGATACGACACAAATGCTGAATGCGCTTCGAGCACTCGGGATTACAATCAATCAAATCAGCAAGAATGATTTCAGCGTGGAAGGTGGGAATGGGAAATTCCCTGTCAAACAAGCCAATTTGTTTTTGGGTAATGCTGGTACCGCCTTTCGGCCCCTTGTTGCTGTGCTTGCCATGATGAGTGGTCACTATCGATTGTCTGGCGTGCCACGTATGCATGAACGTCCAATTGCCGATTTAGTTAATGCGTTGCGGCAATTGAATGCCAGCGTTACTTACCTTGGAAATGAAGGTTTCCCGCCATTAGAAATTAAGCCAGCCGCGATACAAAACAAAATAATCACAATCAAAGGGGATGTTTCCAGTCAATTTCTTAGTGGATTATTAATGGCATTACCTCTAACAGGTGAAACCGCCACAATTATCGTAAACGGAACACTTATTTCAAAACCATATGTTGAACTTACTCTGGCTCAAATGGCGCGTTTTGGTATTCAAGTCACACAAGAAAATTGGCAGCGTTTTACTTTACCAGGCCCACAAACTTACAAGAGTCCCGGTGAAATAGTTGTTGAAGGTGACGCCTCTTCAGCATCCTATTTTTTGGCTGCCGGAGCAATTGGTGGAGGGCCGGTACGCGTTAAAGGCGTTGGCATGGAGAGTTTACAAGGAGATATTCATTTTGCTGATGCGCTAGAAAGAATGGGCGCACATATCACAAAAGGGAAAAATTGGATCGAATCCTCTTTGCCAGCTTGTAATACTTCCAGTCAGCAATTGAAAGCTATTGATCTTGATTGCAATCATATTCCCGATGCAGCCATGACATTGGCCATAACAGCCTTATTTGCAAAAGGAACAACCACACTCAGAAATATCGCGAGTTGGCGAGTCAAAGAAACCGATCGTATCTCAGCAATGGCAAAGGAATTACGTAAACTTGGAGCTCTGGTTGAGGAAGGAACAGATTTTATCCGTATTACCCCACCCGCCACTTCACTCACCCCTCATGCAGTCATCGATACTTATGATGATCATCGTATGGCGATGTGTTTCTCGCTTGTATCGCTAGGTGTGCCGATACGCATCAATAATCCGAGTTGTGTTGCTAAAACCTTCCCGGATTATTTTGAAAAATTTGCAATGATTGTGCTTCTCTAACGCTACAAATTTTCATATTTCTACTCTAGAGGTTTTCATGGAAACTGACGCTATTCCAGTCATTACTATTGATGGTCCTTCAGCTTCTGGCAAAGGTACGGTTGCACAGCTCGTCGCCCAAAAACTTGCATTTCATTATCTTGATAGCGGGGCGCTCTATCGCCTAGTAGCATTGATAGCATTGCGATCAGATACTGATTCTGCTAATGAATCGGCCATGGCAAATATTGCTTTACATTTAAACGCTAATTTTTATGGTTCATCCATTCAATTAAATAGCGAGGATGTCTCAGATGCAATTCGCACAGAAGAATGCGGTAAATTAGCCTCTGTAATTGCTGGTCAGCCTGAAGTCAGAAGAGCATTACTGCAACGCCAACGTGCATTTCTCCAACCACCCGGCCTGGTAACAGATGGCAGAGATATGGGTTCAGTTGTGTTTCCAGATGCTCCGCTTAAAATTTTTCTCACTGCGAGTGCTGAAGAACGAGCACAACGACGCTATAAGCAGTTGATAGAGAAAGGAATAAATGCTAACATTCAAGACTTATTGCAGGATATTTGCGAGCGTGATATGCGTGACAGTAATCGTAATGCCTCTCCTTTAAAACAAGGAGTAGATACAAAATTGCTAGATACAACTTTACTCAGTATTGAGGAAGCTGTTAATGAGGTGCTACGGTTGTACAATCAAATCTGCAAGAACTGAACTTGATGAAAAGAGGTTTTATTTTTTATACAATCAAATAAAATCACACAACCCAAGTAATTTCTTATTTAACTAACTAACCATCTCATTTATGAGATGAAATTAAAATCGGGTAATTTTTTATAATGACTATTGCTTCCAACGTAACTCCTTCCTCAGAAAACTTTGCCAAGCTCTTCGAAGAAAGTCTTACACGTAAAGAAATGCGCGTGGGAGAGGTAATTACTGCTGAAATTGTACGTATTGACTATAACTTCGTAGTAGTTAATGCAGGCCTCAAATCAGAGAGCTATATTCCTATTGAAGAGTTTAAGAATGATAGGGGCGAAATTGAGGTTAAGGCGGGAGATTTTGTCAGTGTTGCCATTGATGCACTTGAGGACGGTTATGGTGAAACTCGCTTGTCTAGAGACAAAGCTAGACGACTAAATGCGTGGCATGATCTGGAAGAAGCAATGGAGAAAGGCACTATTGTTAGCGGTATGGTTAATGGCAAGGTAAAGGGTGGATTAACTGCCATGGTTAATGGTATTCGTGCTTTTTTGCCAGGCTCATTGGTAGATATTCGCCCCGTTAAGGACACTACTCCTTATGAAAATAAGGAAATGGAATTTAAAGTCATCAAGCTCGATCGTAAACGTAATAATGTCGTCATATCTCGACGTGCAGTATTAGAAGAAACTCAAGGAGCAGATCGAGAATCTCTATTGGCAAACTTGCAGGAAGGTGCCATTGTGCATGGCATTGTAAAAAATATCACCGATTATGGTGCGTTTGTTGATTTAGGCGGGATAGATGGACTGCTCCATATAACAGATTTAGCTTGGCGTCGTGTAAAACATCCTTCTGAAATCATCAATGTTGGTGATGAAGTAACGGCCAAGGTACTTAAATTTGATCAAGAAAAAAATCGTGTTTCACTCGGCATGAAACAATTAACCGAGGATCCTTGGGTAGGTCTTTCAAGACGCTATCCCCCAGGAACACGCCTCTTTGGCAAAGTAACTAATCTTACAGACTACGGCGCCTTTGTAGAAATTGAGCAGGGAATTGAAGGGTTAGTGCATGTTTCAGAGATGGACTGGACCAACAAAAATGTCTATCCGTCAAAAATAGTACAATTAGGTGATGAGGTAGAGGTCGTCATTATTGAGATAGATGAGGAGCGTCGCCGTATCTCGCTTGGAATGAAGCAGTGCAAACCTAATCCATGGGAAGAATTTGCAATGAGTCATGAAAAAGGAGATAAAGTAACTGGACAAATAAAATCCATTACAGACTTTGGTGTATTTATTGGATTACCTGGTAATATTGATGGCTTAGTGCATTTGTCTGATCTCTCTTGGACTCAATCTGGAGAAGAAGCAATATGCAATTACAAAAAAGGCGATGAGGTAGAAGCTACTGTATTATCGATCGATGTCGAAAAAGAGCGTATCTCTCTTGGCATAAAGCAGTTGGAAGGAGATCCATTTACTATATATGTAGCAGCGCACGATAAAAATAGTATTGTCAAAGGTATTGTAAAATCAATCGATGCCAAAGGTGCAGTCATTACTTTAACTGACGAAGTGGAAGGCTATTTACGCGCTTCTGAAATCTCTCGTGACAAAATTGAAGATATACGAGTTCTTCTCAAAGAAGGGGATCAAATTGAAGCAATGATCATTAATATTGATCGTAAAAATCGCAATATCAATCTTTCTATTAAAGCAAAAGATCAATATGAGGAAAATAGTGCATTACAGATGGTAACTACCAAGACTCCTGCCAGTACAGGCACTACCAATCTGGGGGCATTGCTCAAGGCTAAAATGGATAGCAAGAATTCTGAAGAACAATAAAGGACCTCGATGACGAAATCTGAATTGATTGCCAAGCTTACTGCTCGATATCCTCAGCTTTTGGCAAAAGATACTGAGTTAGCCGTCAAAATGATACTTGATGCCATGGCTAATAGCCTCTCTAGAGGAGAACGCATTGAAATTCGTGGATTTGGAAGTTTTGACTTAAATTATAGACCAGCCCGAATTGGTCGTAACCCAAAATCCGGAGAAAAGGTTCACGTACCTGAGAAATATGTTCCACATTTTAAAGCCGGGAAGAAAATGCGTGAACGTGTTGATTTTCAGCTTAAAGACGAATCAAAATTAACCCTTTAAAAGGAGAAGGATGCTCTTTCTTGCTCAAGATTACAAATAATTTCTTATCGCACGAAGAGTATATCCTTCTATTTTAGAAGGAAGGATTATGTCATTTTTTATTTCTGCTTGGTTTTTCTGTAAAAAAATATTGAAGCAATAATTATTATTGCTATTTTGTATAGCAGGCTACAGTGATAATAATTCTATTAATTTTCTTTGGAACAAGCATCGTTTATACATATTTTATAAGTTTTTTCAAAAAAACATAAAAAAAATTATAATATTATTGCATGAATAATCCTCGTATTATTGTTGCTCTTGATTTTTATAATCAAAAACAAGCACTCGAATTAGCAAGTAAACTAGATAAGGATTTATGCCGAATAAAAATTGGCAAAGAACTTTTCACCAATGCCGGTCCACAATTAATAAAAAAATTGATGGCTTATGGCTTTGAAATTTTTCTGGACCTAAAATATCATGATATTCCTAATACTGTAGCTGGTGCTTGTAGAGCGGCATCAGATCTAGGTGTATGGATGATTAATGTTCATGCGCTAGGAGGAAGAAAAATGCTGATTGCCGCCCGGGAAGCACTTTCTACAAAAAGAACAAAATTAATCGCAGTAACTCTACTTACCAGCTTAAATAAGAGTGATATCAATGAAATAGGTTTGAATGAAGAACCAATCAATATTGTACAACGCCTTGCTTTACTTGCCAGTGATTGTGGTCTTGATGGTGTGGTTTGTTCTGCTCTGGAAGCACCGCAACTTAGGAGAATCATTAAAAAAGATTTCTGCCTGGTAACACCAGGAATCCGACCTCTCAATTGTAGTGCAAATGATCAGACCCGTATAGCAACACCTCAAGAAGCTATACAAAATGGGGCTAATTACTTAGTAATTGGTCGACCAATTACACAATCTCCTGATCCGCTCTTAGTGCTTCAACAACTGAATCATGAAATTAAAACAATCAGTTGTAATGATAGTAATTAAAAATTGGCTCTTCAGCAAAATCTGTGGTTGTACTTAGGCACCGGCAATTCGCCAAGTGTATGATATAGAGCGATTCCCAGACATTTTAGTATCTTGAAACATAGGCTTTTCTCATAGTGAGTTTTGCCTTGAGGTTCAAACTCTCTACAGCACCATTGAAAAGTCGCCCTTTGGCGTTGAATCAGTTGAGAGTTAACGACTTATGGCTGAGCAGCAACTTTTTTCATGGATTCCAAATCTATCTGCAGCACCCTGATCGCCCCCAGTTGTCGAGAAACTTTTCCGCAGCGTCTGGGCATTGATAGTCCCAGAACTTTTTGAAATCCTCACGCATGAGGTATTCCTTGATGAATGCCAAATTAAGTTTGAGTAACTCACTCATCCAAACCGCCTGTTTCTCGGCCAGATTCTCTGGATGCTTCAGTAGCAGCCGGTGGCTACATTCAAGAATATTCTGCTGATTGTCTTCTTTGAATTGCTTGACCTGGCTGCGCCGGATCTCGTCGAACTTGCGCATGATATGGAAGCGATCGAGAATATTAGCACCTGCGGTACTTTTCTGGCAATCACCTTAAGAAATGGCACTCTCATGCGATTACAGACAAAATTGAGCTGTGTGCTGCGTTTATTACCGAACTTGCGAAAGGAACGCATCAGTGTTTTCACTTTGTGCTCAGAGTCGCACCATGACGTGGTTCAATAGAATTGACCAACCCAGTTAAGAGATAATTTATCTTAACTGGAGTTTGAAGAATGATGATAAGGAAGAAATATTCGAAGGAATTTAAGCTGGATGCAATCAATCTGGTACTTGATCAGGGTTATACGAGAGTAGAAGCTGCCAAGAGCCTGAATATCAATGTCAAGATGTTATGCGGTTGGATCAATGAGTATCTGGCTGATGACGGTCAAGCCTTCCGTGGCAATGGCAAACTGACATTGGAGCAGGAAGAAATTCGCCGCCTAAAAGAAGAGAACAGGCGATTGAAGATGGAGAAAGAAATATTAAAAAA
>CAZKPL010000096.1:0-6910 GCA_964554625.1 uncultured Nitrosomonas sp.
AAACCCCATCACCTCAATATTTGGACAATCCTTCAACACCTCCTGCGCCATTCTGATCCGATCGTTCAAGGAAAAAAAGGGCGCTTTACCACTATCAGCGGCAACTGCTACGACAACCCTATCAAATAATTTTGCTGCACGGCGCACCAGATCTTCATGACCGCGCGTCATGGGGTCGAAAGTACCGGGATAAACGGCTTTATCCATTTTTGTTCAATTCCAGTAATTGATAGTAAACCTTGCCTGCTCGTCCGCTTCGCCAGACGAGCCATTGTTCATCAAGCTCGGCACCATGATCGCTTTCAACATAAACCCGACCGTCTTTCGTAAGACGCGAAGGAAGGTAAGTGATCAATTCGGGCAACAGACCAAACTGGTAAGGAGGGTCTAAAAAAATGACATCATATTGCCTGGCATCAGAGGCAATGAACGCCATCGCATTCATCTGCACTAATTCCACTTGCGTTGCGCCCAGCTTTTCCTGGGCGCCATGTAACCATCGCATGATGCTTTTATTCAATTCCACCATCACGACATGCTCCGCTCCACGTGATGCGGCCTCAAAACCCATCGCTCCGCTTCCTGCAAACAAGTCCAGACAGCGCTTGCCGGTTAACTCCTGCCCCAGCCAGTTAAATACCGTTTCACGTACCCGGTCAGGCGTGGGCCTTAAATGCGGGTGATCGGAAAACGCAATCACGCGACTGCGCCACTTGCCTCCAATAATCCGAACTTTTCCCTCACGCAACATAAGCCAGCACAACCCTATGCCAAATCTTGTTTTTCCAGAGATCAATTATACTGGAGACTTGAAGCGCTTTCTGTAATTTGGCAGTGATCCAGACCTCATCTGAAAATTTCCTGTCACTTACTCATGCAGGTTCATTAGAATATGACACACGCTAAAACTCATTTCTCCAGGAAAAAATTCGTGTCACCTTATGAACTGTTAATCGGCTTACGCTACACGCGCGCAAAAAAGCGCAATCACTTTATCTCCTTTATCTCCCTGATTTCTTTACTGGGCATCACACTGGGCATGACCGTGCTTATCACAGTCATGTCCGTGATGAATGGCTTTCACAAGGAAATCCGGTCACGGATACTCGGCGTGGCTTCGCACGTTCAAATCAGCAGCATCAATGGCATTTTAACTAACTGGCAGCAAGTTGCTGACACGGCAAGCAAGCACCCGCAGGTCATCGCGGCAGCTCCCTATGTCAACGCACAAGGCATGCTCTCGCATAATCAGGTCGTGCGGGGTATCATGGTACGCGGAATTTTGCCCGATGCTGAGAATCACGTAGCCGATTTCGCACAAATGATGGTGATGGGCAAACTTACTCAGTTGGCGGCAGGAGAATTCGGTATCGTCATCGGGATCGAACTGGCGCGCAGCCTGGGTGCCTTCCCGGGAGACAAAATTGTTCTGATTTCACCGCAAGGCCAGGTGACACCTGCTGGAATATTACCTCGCCTAAAACAATTTACCGTCACGGGTGTTTTTGAAGCAGGTCATTATGAATATGATTCGGGTTTAGCGTTGATTCACATGGCAGATGCACAAAAACTCTATCGCATGGAACCCAATCAGGTTTCCGGGGTTCGACTGAAACTGCAGGATATGTTTCAGGCGCCACAAGTTGTACGAGACCTGTCATTGATGATTTCAGCTGATCATTACATCAGTGACTGGACGCACCAGCATGCCAATTACTTCAGAGCCATTCAAATCGAGAAGCGCATGCTGTCACTGATTCTCGCATTAATCATCGCTGTCGCTGCCTTCAATATTGTCTCCACGCTGGTCATGGCCGTGACTGATAAACAATCGGATATCGCCATCTTGCGTACCCTGGGGGCCAGTCCCGGCAGTATTATGAAAATATTTATCGTTCAGGGAACGTTAATCGGCGTTCTTGGTACGGTGCTGGGCCTCATTGGCGGAATACTGCTGGCTTATAATGTCGGGGAAGTGGTCGCGCTCATCGAGCGGCTATTTAACGTGCAGTTTCTCTCACAGGAAGTTTATTACATCAGTGAAATACCTTCTGATCCCCAGCTTGATGACATCGTGACAGTAGCAGCGGTATCCTTCATCTTGACACTGCTGGCCACGCTTTACCCAAGTTACCGGGCAGCAAAAGTTAATCCGGTGGAGGCGCTGCGGTATGAATAATACGGTCATCTCATGTCAGAATCTCTATAAAAGCTACTTTCAGGGCGAGCTGGAAGTGCCCGTATTACACGGCGTCAATCTAACGCTGAACAAAGGTGAAATGATTTCGATTGTCGGCGCCTCGGGTTCAGGCAAAAGCACGCTGCTGCACCTGCTGGGCGGATTGGATTCACCGAGCAAAGGAGAAATCCTGCTGCTGGGACAAGACATCACCAATATCAGCGAAGAAAAAAGATGTCAGTTGCGCAATCAATCACTTGGCTTTATTTATCAGTTCCACCATCTGCTGCCGGAGTTCAGCGCACAGGAAAACGTCGCCATGCCGCTGCTGATCCGGCGCTTGAACAAACGGGAGGCAATGGAGCGCGCGGCAGAAATGCTGCAGCACGTAGGCCTGGGTCATCGCCTGACTCACACACCGGGTGAGCTCTCTGGCGGAGAACGTCAGCGGGCGGCCGTGGCGCGCGCGCTGGTAACCCAGCCTGCGTGCGTGCTGGCTGATGAACCGACTGGCAATCTCGATCGTCATACCGCCGAGGGTGTGTTCAATTTGATGCTGGAACTCAATCGCAAAGTCAATGCGACGCTTGTCATCGTCACGCATGATGTCCAGCTTGCCAACCAGGCAGAACGGGTGTTACAACTGATTGACGGTGTACTGGTATAAACCTTTGATCTTGTTAGAGCGCGGTAACACACCTGATGCTGCTACTGGATAATCCTAGAAACCGTGGTTGGCTGCTTAGTTGGAAAATTAACGCAGGAGCATATTCAAAATTTTATAGCTTATTTATATGGCGAGATTACTATCAGATACGTCGCGGCCCAATCTGGTCAATTTGCTCCAGGCAACGAATACGCTGCCCTTTGCAATGCAAAGGGCAGCCCTGCGACTAACCTTTCCTCTCCAACTGGAGCACCGCACGCCACATCCTGGCCAGCCGCGGTTTTCTGGGGTTAAATCCAATCAGATAATCGTTTTGCGTGAACTGAAATGATTGTAGGGATCTTTTACGCGGGTTTGCTTTATTTTTACCAGCTCGTTGTAGCTTTTATCAAAATAAATTTTGGTGGGCACCGAACTGTCTTTGAAACTGATGAAAGCGCCCGAGGTATTAGGGATATCGTAATCGCGACAAACATCCATCCAGTCAAGTGCACGGTTTAGCCGTGTATACACGCAGCTGTTCTGACCTTCCTCCTTTTCTTTTTCAGCTTGGTTCCACCAAGTCTGGTACTGTATGGTGAATAACTTGTCTTTGTAAGGGAAGGCACTTTTTGTTTTCTGCCCCGGGGTCATCCGTTGGTAATAGTTACCAGTAATGGCGCCCAAGGTAATATAGGTAAACAGGCCGAGGTCTTTGTTGCCGGGTAATACCAGCGGAGAAGTGAGGCTTTCCAGCAGTTTGTAACGCCCTTGCTCGCCCAGGCCCTCTGCATTTACCAAGCGCGAGGTGATTTTATGGGGTGCCGGCTGGTCTTCATCAGGTGGAAACGGTATACCTTGTAATCCCTGCTTCAGCAAATTCATATTGTGAAACGAATAACGATCCCAAGAACTCATGAGGTGATCGCCATAAAGTAAATGCCTGTAGTTGCGCCCGGCCTTACCCAGAATAGTAATGGTGTAATGACCAGTGTCTTTAAAGCGTTGATCTATAAATTTCTGCAGACTATTCTCATCTCCCTCCCAGTAACCATACATCACGCAGTTGTGACTAACGGTGTGGGGATTAAATGGCTCATTTTCACTGGCGTGCTTAGCAGAGATTTTCAGATTGGTCCCTACCAGCTGGTTGGCCACCGGATCAGTAGAAGCGATCACCTTTTCCCAAGTTTGCAACACGGTGAGCGTGGATGTGGCACCGCGTATGGCAAACAGCCTGTTTTCAGGCACATACTGGAATTCGTTCCATTCGATCTGAAACTTGATCATCTCGGCAGGCAGCTCAAAGATTTCAATCACAAATTCGGTGACGATGCCGTAGCTAAAACCGCCGCCACCTTTAATCGCCCATAGCAATTCTCTTTCTTCAAGACCTTCGTCCATGCTCAGCTTCCGTATGCTGCCATCACCCAGCACCAGCGTGGCGCCGACCACACTTTCGCAACACATGCCATGCTTGCGGGTCCAGGGACCCCAGCCTCCGCCCATGGTGTAACCCGCTATGCCCACTGTGGCGCAGGTGCCATGTGGAATCATCACATCCTTCTTAGCCAGTTGCGTGGTAAGATTTTTGAAACGTATGCCAGGCTGTATGCGAGCGATCCGGCGTACAGGATCAATTTCTACCTTATCCATTTTTGAGAGATCAAGCAGAATAGTATCAGTACCAGAGCATTCCCCTTCATGGTCGTGTCCGCCCGAGCGCACGCGCAAAGGCAGGGCGTGTTTACTGGTAAATTTAACCGCCACACTTGCCTGCTCGGCAGTAACGCACAATACAATAGCAGCAGGGATAAACTGAAACCAGCGGTTAAAGATCTGGCGATATTGATCGTACTTTTCTTGATTCGCCGAGCAGTTGTAAAGAATTTCGGGGGCCGGCACTGTAGCGGAGCGATAGGCTGCTCTGAGTTTTTCAACAATGATGTTCATGTGTTTATTAATCAATTAAAAGTTTTTATAAGCAAATAATCAAAGCATACCTCTTGATATGCCAGTAGGTTATCGGCAACTTAACTGTATAAATTGACTCCTTTGATCTTTTACTTGATCAAACGTCAGTAGAGTCATGGAAAGATTACAACTTGATGCATATAGCATGTAGCTGTCAATGCCATCATGTATTCATCCCAAAAAGAAGAGTTCGGCATGATACCGAAGCGCATTGAAAGATATGGCGCAAGTTGGCGAAGCAAAGGATGGCGCTTTTACTGCAGCGCTGTTTGTTGGCGTTGATCGAAGCTGTCATAATTAGCTTCCTGATAGTGTAGTGAAAAAATGTGCAATCCATGAGCAAGCAATCTTCCTCCCGGCCAGTGTCTCACTCAGCTAAATGGGTGCTGTTTGGCCTGATCTTGGTCGGCCCTGTTGCAGCAGCAGAATTGAAAGATCCCGAACTTTATAAGCAGGAGCTTCTGGCCATTGAGAAGCGTTTGGATGCCAAACTGAAGGCGCTGGATGAGAAACTGGAACGACTTGAAAAGCTGGAAGCGACTGCCGCCACTGCCACAACGCCGATAGCGCCTGACAGCGCAACACAGGTAAAAACTGAAGAAATGAGGCCTGTTGAAGCTACAGAAGAAGGAAAATCCGCCAAGACGGAATCCAAATCACAAGATCGCTTTGCCAATATCAGTTACGGCAAGAACGGGTTTGAATTCAGAACCGATAATGACAAATTCTCGCTGGCCATCCAGAACCGACTACAAGTCAGGTATGCCAATCCATTTGACAGTGATCCGCGCTCAGCCGACGATCTGGAGCGCGATGAAAGTTCATTCATGATTCGCCGGGCGCGGACCAAACTCAAAGGGCACGCCTATTGGCCATGGCTGCAATACTATTTGCAATATGACTGGTCCCAGCCTGTATTGCGTGATTTAAACCTGACCATAGATAAATTCAAATGGGCCAAATTGTGGGTAGGCCGCGGTAAAGTTTTCTATAACGATGAACGGGTCAGCTCCTCCGGTAATCAGCAATTCGTCAACCGTTCCATCGTCAACGATATTTTCACGGTAGACCGGCAGCAGGGCGTGCAGTTATTTGGCAATCTGTTTCCCGGCAGCTGGCACGATATCAGCTATTATACCGGCGTCTTTACTGGCCTGGGTGTAGGCGAACGCAGCAATGACGATGATCATATGATGTACTCTGGCAGGCTGCAGTGGAATGCACTGGGCGGGGAGATGCCATTTTCCCAGTCTGATATTGAATTCCATGAAAAGCCTGCGCTCAATTTTGCATTCGCGGCAGCTACTAACCGCAGCAAATGCACGGCATTCGAGACCGACAGCAGGAGTTGCCGGGATTTACCCGGCTTCAGCCCAGGACAGGATGGGCAGTACCGCATCAATCAAATGCTGGAGGAAGTCCGTTTCAAATGGCAGGGTTTTTCCGTTCAACACGAAATGCACTGGAAAGAAGTCGTCGATACGCGTAAAGAGCAAAGCGATCCCGCACGAAAAACCAACCTTATGGGTGGTTTGGTTCAAGCCGGATACTTTCCCCACTACATTTTTCCGATCATACCTAAGAATCTGGAGTTCGCCGGACGGTATGCATTCGTTGATCCTAATGTCAATTTCAATAATGACGATCGGCAACAGGAAGCCAGTGGAATAATGACCTATTTCTTTAATGGCCATTTAAACAAGGTGAATTTTCAAGTCAGCCATCTCACCGTTGGCGACAAATCGAATCAGCGATACTGGTTACAATGGGATTTCTCGTTTTAAATCGGATTTACGAACAAAAAGGTCACAGCACGATGTAACTGCCGTGGTCAATGAATTGGCGTACGCATGGAGTGCGTTTAACTTGTGAATGCTCGCTGCCCGAACGATGCACTTCGTCCCTCAGCCGATTGAGTGCAAACTGGGAATTCAATCGCTGACCGTTATTGTATCCCCCTCCACCGTAACCTTATACACGGGCTCATCCTTCTTCATGAAAGAGGTGATCCTGCCGATAATCGGGTGTCCTCCTACCCAGGCCACCACCTTGCCGTTTGTAATGTCAAACTTGGAGCCGTGGCAAGCGCAGGTCACTATCGTACCCTCTAA
>CAZKPL010000097.1:0-6784 GCA_964554625.1 uncultured Nitrosomonas sp.
AGGATATTCAAAATGCAATCACACAAGCCGGACATACGCTTGAATATCTGCCAGCGTACTCACCAGACCTTAACCCCATTGAGCACAAATGGGCACAAGTCAAAGCAATCAGAAAACAACAAAACCAAACCGTTGAGCAACGCTTTAAAATTGAATTATTTTATGTGACGTAGGCTATAGTTTATTTTCCTCAGATGAACCGATCAGAACTGCCGAACCAGGGGTGCGCTAGCTGCAATATTCATTAGAATGAAAAAGATATTAATAGAGAGAGCTACCGACCAATAGGCTCCGAATTGGTAGCGATCTTGCACGATCAAGTCGGTACGGATAATGTCGCATGGCTGGAGCCTTATTATTGCCTTAATGTACGAAAATGGCTCAACATTGCGTCAACTTGTCCGCTGTTGCGAAACTTTGCTTTTGTATACCTATCCGGATCAGATCACGTTGGCCGAAGCAGCCGTAGCATAGCCGTACTCGATATTGCAGATAGTCGGAAAGGTTTTTGTTTGCTGGAGAAATTATGCAGCTTGGGTATCCGGTTTAGGGTTGAACTGGGGGTGCTAGGCTTTGAAGCCCTGTCCAGCAAGCTCTTATTGTACTCATTTTTGTCAGAGTTTATCAACACCCACGGAGACCCGATGTAGAGTGAGGGCGGCGGAGAGCGTGTAGGAGTTTTCTGGTGGCAGCCAGGATGGTCACAATCTGTATACATTCTGCCGTATAGAACAAAATTTTCTTGATGGTGATAGGGGAAGCATATGCATCTACCCCTATCTTCATCGATTAGCGCCCGCGATTACCTGAATGGTGACTTGATTTTGGCGAAAACCAGCTTGTCTGTGGCATGGCCTGATGGCGTGCAGCTTCAGACATTTTCTTGGTGGGTTGTTTTTTAGATGTGTTTGGCGCATTGCCTGACAGCTGCTTGCCTGCCGATTTTGATTGGGGTGGACGATTGGGATTGTGTTGTTCTAGGCACCCATTTTCCGTGCGACTATTTACTGGCGGGGTGGAGCGTTTCCCCGCCTTCCTATCGATCTGGTTTGGTTTCTTGCTTTGGCTGGCAGTGCGGCGTTGTGGTTGTCTGGGCAGTCTTGGCGCTTCGGGTTCTATTTTGATAGGCGCAATAAATCCTTCGACAATTGTTTTGGGAATCTCGTGTTTAATCAAGCGCTCTATGTCACGCAGGTATTTCATTTCTTCGTGATCCACCAGCGATATCGCCGCGCCCGGGCTGCCTGCTCGGCCCGTGCGACCGATGCGGTGCACATAATCTTCGGGGATATTTGGCAGTTCGAAATTCACCACTTGCGGCAGTTGGTCGATATCCAGCCCACGTGCGGCGATATCGGTCGCTACCAGCACGCGTACTGATCCCTCCTTGAATTCGGATAATGCCTTGGTGCGGGCTCCCTGGCTCTTGTTGCCATGAATCGCGGCGGCTTCGATGCCATCTTTGATCAGCTTTTCTGCCAGGCGATTGGCGCCATGTTTGGTGCGGGTAAAAACCAGCACCTGCTGCCAGTTGTGATGCGTGATCAGATGACTCATCAGATCACGTTTATGTCTTTGATCCACTAAATGCACCGTTTGCTCGACTAATTCCGATGCGGTATTGCGGCGCGCGACTTCAACAAACCCCGGGTTGCGTAACAGACCAGCGGCTAGCGCCCTGATTTCGTCAGCGAATGTGGCTGAAAAGAGCAGACTTTGTCTTTGTTCAGGCAGCAGTGCAAGAATTTTTTTAATATCGTGGATAAAGCCCATATCCAGCATACGATCGGCCTCATCCAGCACGAGGATCTCGATGCCGGATAAATCCAGCGTTTTCTGGCCAGCGTGGTCGAGCAAGCGGCCAGGAGTGGCGACCAGGATATCCAGCGGTTTGTGTAAGCGCGTGATTTGCGGGTTGATGTTAACGCCACCGAATATCACAGCAGAAGTCAGTGGTAGATATTTGCCATAGGTTCTGACTGCTTCTTCTATTTGCGCAGCGAGCTCGCGTGTGGGCGTCAATATTAGACAGCGTGGACGGCCTTTTGTATTGCTGACAGCTTTTTTCTGACTCAGTAGCTGCAGAATAGGTAATGTGAAGCCAGCCGTTTTGCCGGTACCCGTTTGTGCGCCAGCAAGCAGATCGCCGCCGCTCAATATTTGTGGGATAGCCTTGACCTGAATGGGCGTGGGCGTGAGGTAACCGGCATCAGCAATGGCGTGCATGATGGGCTGACTTAATCCTAGTGTAGCGAAGTCAGGGGTGGTAAGGGGTGTTTCTAAGGTTTTTAGTTCAACAGACAAAATAATACTCCTGCGACGGCCTGCCACTCATGAGTAGCACCAATCGAGGCAGACGAATAAAAGATCAGTAGTGATCGACATCAGAAGAATATCGAACTGATCGGATGAAAAGAAAGTCCCTGCATTGATTGGTTGAGTGCAGGGATTTCGCATTATAGGGGCTTGCAGGATAAAAAAATGAATATTTAACAGACAAGGCCTGAATCAAGCCAGTTCAATGCGGAAAGAGGAGCAGAAGTTTTTTTATGGTGATCAGTTCTGTAATGATTGCATAATTTATTTTTACTGAGTGGAGAAGGCACAAAATATCCTTGTTTATGAGTATAGGTAAATGGGGGTGATCAATTTGTTGATTCAATTATAAGATATTGACTAAAATCAATATTTTTCGGGTATGTTTCTTTTATCCTTGTCGACGCTAAAGTGATTAGCTTAGTGAAAGGCAAGGACGATGGACCATTATCTCAATACTGAAAATTTCCTATGTGCAACAGTGGAAGAGAAGCAAGCGCTGACCAGCGCTTTGGAAATTATCATTGCTAATGATTTCAAGGGAGAGATACTTCCCATGCTGGCTGGCTACCGGAAAATTCTGGAAGATGATCGACGACGTGAAGAATGGGATGGCATCCATGAGAAACTGATGACGCTGTTTAAATGTGGAAAAAGTACGCTTCTGGATGGCCCGATGATCGGTGTCCCAATTTCCATCCGGGACAGCGACTATTTCAAGGAGACAGCCAAAAAATACGGCCATAGCAGATCTATGCGAGCCCACATCGAATGGATGGCGATGCTCTGGAATGCCGCTTACGCGAATACGGGACTTTGGATGGGAAAAACCTTTGAGCCCGTTTCCAAGGAAGTTTTCGCTGCTAAATGTGGCAATAATCCGGCGATGATGGAAAGATATGATCCAACCGTTACCAGAATAGGTCGAGATTTTTTCCGTGAACCTCACCGACCTAATTTCCTGCAAAGCCTTGGTTTACCGGTTCTCACGCAGTTCTGGGAGCTGAAGGACCGCCCCCTGGATCCGGGTGTACCAGGTATCGATAGCCAATTACTCTCGATAAACCTCGATAAAGAAAAAGCTATTCCTTATGTTAAGACAGGGGGGATTTTCCTGGCGCTGCCAGGTAATTCGGTAGTCGAGGAAATGAACGGTAAGGCAGTGTATCAACTGAATTATCGTTGGCATGAACTCCATCCGGCTTTTCCGATGACCCGGATGGTCAATGAATTGGTACAGATTGATGAAGGGGTTTGCCTGGGCCAACTGGTGATGGCGGCTCATCATTACAGCTTGGGAACCTTGCGGTTACCCTTGTCAGGAGAGTCGCCCCGGGAATGGGAGGTGGGTGAGGCCTACACCGGGAACATGCAAATCGATTATGGCTATCAGAACAATGGCTTCTTTCTGATGATCGATCCTTCTAGAGCTAGGCAGGTATTTGCTGATGAAGCTTTTCCAAACTTGCGGCCGCGGCCCGGGGAGATTGGATGGAAGGAATTGGGCTATGACAAGTCGTCTTCCATGAAACTAGTAGTTCCTACCTCTGAAGGTACGGACTGAGGTTAAAGTTTCCATACTTGCCAAGAGGAAAGACCGGTCTTTTTTATTTTTTGCGTGGCAGAACAGGGAGTGTCGCTGGCAGAAAACACAATATCTGATCCTTTGTGCTTCCATAAGCAAAACAAGTATCGTGAAACTCACTCAAGAGTTTATATTCTAATAAGATGATCTATGTGTGACGTACAAAGTTGATTATCAGTGAGTGCTGAAATCAATGCGGTGAGAAGGATTGAGAACAAGAGGCAGTTTTTTCGAGTTTTTCTTCTGGTCAAAAAATAAATATTCTGTTGTGTGGGGATATACAAAATGATTCTGAAAAATAGAAACTTCCATTTTGGATAAAATTTGGAATATGGTTACTCAACAAAAACAGATTATTGTTATAACAGGCGCTTCGGGAAATATTGGTAATGCGCTCTGCGAGGCTTTGAGAAAAAATTATTACGTGGTTGGGCTTGATATCAATCCGTGTGACAAAGCAGATATCAGTATTGCTTGCGATCTGACGTCTGAAGACTCCGTAAAATCAGCATTTAACAAAATACGTATACAGTATGGGCAAAAAATCGCTGCCATTATTCATCTAGCGGCATATTTTGATTTTACTGGTGAACCCAATCCACTTTATCAAAGTGTCACCATTGAAGGTACTCGGCGTTTACTTAAAGTTATGCAGAGTTTTGAGATCGAGCGTCTCATCTATTCCAGCACGATGCTTGTTCACGAGCCAAGTGTACCAGGTCAAAAAATCAATGAAGATATGCCCCTTAAACCTAGTTGGGTTTATCCACAATCCAAGGCCGAAGCAGAGAAAATCATCAAGCAGCAACACGGAAACATCCCTTTTACTATTTTGCGATTAGCCGGCGTTTACGATAACGATAGTGCAATACCCACATTGTCTCACCAGATTGCCCGAATTTATGAACGCAACTTCAAAAGCCATCTTTATGCGGGTGATCTGATGGCCGGACAGGCCCTTATCCATAAAGAAGACATGGTGGATTTGTTCGCATGTGTTGTGGATCGCCGCAAGAAACTGCCAAAAGCCAATATCCTGCTTGCTGGTGAGAGTGAAGTGATGGGCTATCGGGAATTACAAAACCGGATTGGCAACCTAATTTTCGGCAAGAAGGAATGGCAAACGATAGATATTCCGGAATTTGTCGCTAAGTCGGGCGCATGGCTGGAGGAGCAAGCCGAACCCATTATTCCTGATGCCATTGATCAAGGTAAGAAACCTTTTATCAAGCCATTCATGATTGATCTGGCTTCCGATCATTACGATCTCGATATCAGCCGGGCGCAAGAATTACTAGATTGGCAGCCGAAGCATCATATTTATGATGGCTTAAAAGATCTCGTGGGCAGTCTGAAGCAAGACCCTGCCAGTTGGTATAAAAGGAACGGCATTCTGCTGCCGGACTGGGTGCAAACAGCGAAAGAAAAACATAAAAACGCTGATCAGATCAGGCGCAAGCATGAAACAGATTACCGCCGTCAGCATAATGAAAATCTTTGGGCGCATTTCCTCAATATGGGTCTAGCCTTTTGGCTTATGACCGCCCCTTTTATGATGGAATACGAATCGCAAGCCTTGATCTGGAGTGATATTATTTCAGGAGGGATGCTTCTCGTTTTATCATTCATATCCTTATCCTGGCGTTTTGGTCTGGTTCGCTGGTTGTGTGGTGCAATAGGATTCTGGCTATTGAGTGCGCCATTGGTCTTCTGGGCGCCAAACGCAACGGCTTATCTCAACGACACGATTATTGGTATGCTGGTTATGGGTTTTGCAGTTCTAACTCCTCCGGTACCAGGTGTTTCAGCAGTGGCAACACAAACCGGACCGACGATACCACCAGGTTGGTCCTACTCACCGTCTAGCTGGTTTCAACGCTTGCCGATCATCATACTGGCATTTGTCGGCTTTTTTATATCCCGCTATCTGTGCGCTTATCAGCTTGGTCATATCAATGGTGTATGGGAGCCATTTTTTGCAGGCTCATTGCAAGATCCGCGAAATGGAACCGAGGAAATTATCACTTCATCCATTTCCAAGGCTTGGCCGGTGCCAGATGCCGGACTGGGGGCAATGACTTATGCGCTTGAGATTCTGACAGGTATTATCGGTTCTGCAAGGCGCTGGCGCACGATGCCCTGGCTGGTAATATTATTCGGTATCATGATTGTGCCATTGGGCATTGTTTCCATTTTCTTTATCATCATTCAGCCTATCCTGATCGGAACATGGTGCACCTTATGTTTGATTGCTGCAGCAGCCATGCTGATACAAATTCCTTATTCCATCGATGAATTGATCGCAACAGGTCAATTTCTTTACCGCAGAAAGAAACAGGGACGCTCGCTTTTACTCGTTTTCTTCCAGGGAGATACCGATGAAGGAAAATGGAAGTTAATTGAAGAGGATTTTGTACAAAGGCCATCAAAAATTCTCAAGGAAATACTGGGGGGTGGCGTGACGTTACCCTGGAATCTGGTATTGTGTATCCCCATCGGAATTTGGTTGATGTTTACGCGCACCACACTGGATGCAGGAGCAAGCATGGCCAACGCAGATCATTTAATCGGCTCACTGGTACTCACTGTGGCCATCACTGCTCTGGCTGAATCGGGTCGTGCCTGCCGACTCTTTATCATACCACTTGGCACTGCTTTATTAGTCACCCCTTTCTTCTATGACACAAGTATAGTGTCATTGATTTCCAGTATATTATGTGGATTGTTTTTAATCGCGTTCAGTTTACCACGTGGAGCAATATACAACCGTTACGGAAAGTGGGATCGGTTCATTGTTTGAGTGGATCATGGATCATTCCAGGTGCGCGAATTAGAAAGAAGAGATAAAAAAGGAATCAAACCAGGAAGGAATACCTTCTCCAT
>CAZKPL010000098.1:0-6765 GCA_964554625.1 uncultured Nitrosomonas sp.
TCCGGCGAGTCGGGCGGTCGAGCTCACGCCACGCGAGTGGAAAGTACGCTTCGCCCACGATCCCATGAAATCCATACTCGCCTACGGAAAGATATAACGGCGTCGTTTGAACGCTTACGGTTGGCGGGCAGTCTGGGCGATGCCCTGCACGCTGTGCTGTGTGCAGCAGGTTACAACCTGCGCTGGCTGCTGCGGGCGGTGGCCCGCGGGCGCATCAAGCGGTTTTTTACGCCTGGTGGTTGCTGATGCTACAGGTGGTCAACAGCGTGATGAGTATATTTGGCGCACTGAATTCGCTGGCGGTGCGTGATTCGATGCCAGCGCCGAACCATCTGCGTTGGATCGAAACACAGGCGGCATCCGCGTGAGGAATTTTGCATGGCCGACTGTTTAGTTCCCCTCAATGATCATATCAGCTGCTTTTTCAGCGATTGCAATGATCGTCGCGTTTGGATCTCCAGTGGTAATGCGTGGCATGACGGAGCCATCCACAACGCGCAAACCCTTCACCCCACGTACGCGAAGCTGCTCGTCGACCACAGCCAGTGCGTCTTGTCCCATGCGACAGGTTCCGACCGCTTCGTAATTGACTTCCACGGTTTTCCGCAGAAAAGCTTCAATCGCATCATCACTATCGCAGTCTGTGCCAGGCACCAATTCCTTCCCGAGATAGTGTTGATAGACAGGTTGCCTAACGATGTCACGCGCCATCCGAATGCCACGACGAAGAACATCGACATCACGGGGTGCACTCAGGTAGTTGGCATTTATCAGCGGCGAAGCCTTGGGGTCGGCCGATTGCAGGGTCAGTTCTCCACGACTTTCAGGGCGGGTGAGTACAATAAAATTGCTTATCCCGTGACCTTTGTTGAGAGCCGGATCGAGCGCGATCTTAAGGGGGATAAAATACACTTTAAGGTCAAGCTCGTTGTGTCCAGGTGCGCCTGAACGCAGATAAGCAACAGCGTCGACCACATTCTTTCCTATAGGTCCGCTGCGATTGAAAAGATAACCGAGCCCCGCTTTCGCCATAGCCAGCGGATTGGAAAAATAACTATAGTAGGTCACTGGTTTCGAGCAGTCGGAAATGATGTAGGCCCCGACGTGGTCATGTAAATTCTGCCCCACCCCCATCAAATCGAGAATTGGGCGAATACCGACGGATTGGAGGTGTCCTGCATTACCAATCCCAGAGAGCATCAACAGTTGAGCGGACTGGAAGGTGCCTGCGCTGCTGATGACCTCGCGTCGAGCAAAAGCACGCTTCTTGGTTCCCTCGTGCAGGTATTCCACGCCTGTAGCATGCAGACCCTCGAATAGAATACGCGTGGCATGCGCTTCGGTGATGATCTGTAGGTTGATGCGTTTTTCGGACGGACGCAAGTAAGCAACCGCCGAGCTGACGCGGCGCCCCTTATAAATCGTGTGTTCGCTGGGACCAACTCCTTCGGAGCGAGCCCCGTTATGGTCATCGTTGTAAGGGATGCCAGACTCCCGAGCGGCAGATACCCAGGCGCGAGTCGCCGGATTCTCTTCACCCTGTCGCGTAACCTTAAGCGGGCCCTCGCTGCCATGATAGGCATCAGCTCCATGACTATTGCTTTCAGACCGCCGATAGTAGGGCAGCATGTCTGAATAACTCCAACCCTTGTTCCCTGCGTCAGCCCAGCCGTTCAGAATTTCCGGGCTTCCGCGGCTGTAAACCATGCCATTGATCGAACTGCTGCCTCCGAGCACCTTGCCGCGCGCGTCAGAGAGAACTCTGCCACCAAGGAATTTTTGTGGTGTCGTCTGGTAGTGCCAGGAAAACAAGCCACGCTCGAATATCTTCGTGAAACCCGCGGGGACATGGATAAGCAAGCTTTTGTCCTTCCCGCCTGCTTCGAGAAGAAGCACTTTATATTTGCCGCCATCGGACAACCTGTTGGCCAGAACGCAGCCGGCAGATCCTGCTCCGATGATGATGAAGTCAAATATGTCGTTACCGTGCATGGCTGTTCTCGATAATGTCGATGAAATGATATGTGTCGTGTGAGCAGTGCTTCGTTCTCGTGGACATCAGGGCCGACAAACTTCCGAATGTCTTCGGTCGTGGGGGCCATGGCGCATACCAGAATCATCGAGATCGGGAATCACGACGCTCCAGTTCCGCATCGTTCAGGATGAAAGTGCGTTTGCGTCATCCTCACCGACGCCGACAATACGCGCGGAAGTATCGCGTGTTCACACGACTCACCGATTCCTCGATATCGCCGGGTTGTCATACGATCGACTTCGACCATGCGCCGCCGTCGTCATGCTCGCGCTCCTCTTGCGATGAATACCCTCGACGGTTTCGTCATTTCGGATCTTCTGGCGCCTTGTGGTTTCTTGAAGCTTTTTCAATAACGGCCACCGCCCTGAACGCGGGGGTTGTGCGTTACGGCAGATGTATAGTAGCATCTATGCAACACATGTTGCAATGCATATTCATATGCATCTGGGCCACCGTACCGTGCACTCATTTGGAATGAAAAAGACGGCCACAACAAGAGGTTGCCTGTGCAAGGCTCTCACGAGACCCCGGCTACATGGTGTTCCCTAGCACGCGAAGAGTCAGATGTCAAAACCTCAGGAGTACATGTAAATGAATAAAGAGCAGGAAGAGGCTCTGGGTTTCTCCCAGGCTGTGCGCAGTGGAGATTTGCTGTTCTGTTCCGGTCAGATAGGTCAGGAAGAGAACGGTGATATCCCAAAAGATCCGGCCCGTCAGTTTCGCCTTGTATTCGAAGCCATAGGAAAGGTTCTTGGTGCAAATGAACTGACATCCACGAATATCGTGGACATGAACAGTTTTCATGTGGATTACCCTGAGCACTTGGAAGAATTCCTAGCGGAGAAGGCACGATTCTTGGGAAGTTCACGTCCGGCCTGGACTGCGGTAGGTGTGGCAAGCCTTGGCTATCCGGAAATTCTGGTTGAAGTAAAAGTGATCGCTAGATTTCGAGACTGAGAGCGTGAAAGAAACAGAGGAATTAATGCGACTCAGTCCAGACAGGCGAGCAGAAGCCACACGCAAGAAGGTCGCATTGGCGGTGTTGCGACTCATCGAAGGTGGTCGTACTGATTTCGAGTTGCAAGAGGTGGCTGGGTTGGCAGGTGTTCATCGCACGACATTGTTTCGTCGCTGGCCTGACCGAGAGTCACTGATCGGAGAAGCACTGTCAGAGCACGTCTCGCATTTCTCCGTGGAGTGGTCGGGTGACTGGAAGGAGGACTTGCGTCGAATAGCATTTGCCATGCGGGATTTTTTAATGAGTCCTGTCGAAGAAGCCATGAATCGCATTCAGGCAGGCAGCAAGAATGTAGAGTTTAGCGCACAGATGCTGCGTTACTGGACACCCATAATAAAGTCGCTGCAGAAACCAATTAATGCTGCACAAGATGCTGGTGAGATTTCTGCGGAGATAGACTCGTTTGTTCTGATTTGGAGTTTGATTTCTCCAATTCTCGTAACGACGGTGTTCCTGTATGCACCAGCCTCTGATGAGTTTCTAAACACTCTCGTGAGCCAAACGATCAGGGCTTGCCAGCGGTAATGGAAAAGAGGACGTGATGTATGGATGGGATTGTGTGATAGATGTTTGATTTTTGACTTGATACGTATAAGTCGGTGATCAGTAATGCAGCGCATATGCGCATCAACCGAGCTCAACCTAAAACAGAAATACTGGGCACAATTCATCGTGACTGATATGTAGCCCAGCAAGAGAGGAACCCATGGTCAATATCATGAAACCACGAATTCTGCACGCTACCTTGTTGGCCGGAATTGCTTCCCCGGGCTTTTTGGCGATGCCGCTGTTGGCACAGGATAAAGCCGCCCCCTTGGGCTACGATGGTGTGGAAACGATCATCGTGACGGCCCAGCGTCGGGAAGAATCGTTACAGAATGTACCGATCGCCATCACCGCGGTGAGTGGCGATGAACTCTCAAAAAAAGGGCTTTCGGACATCGCCAATCTTTCCAAGATAACACCGAGTCTCAATGTCGCAAGTTATCCCGACTCTTCCACTACCTTAACGCTCAATATGCGTGGACAAGGGACGGGAGATCCTGGCCAGATAACAAAAGATGGCGGCGTCGGCATATATATTGACGGCTTCTATATCGCTCGCCCTCAGGCCGCTCTGTTTGATATTGGTGATCCCGAGCGAATCGAAGTGTTGCGCGGTCCGCAGGGTACACTTTATGGCCGCAACACGACGGGCGGTGCCGTCAACATCATCACCAAAAAACCAACGGGAGAGTGGGGCGTTGAGAGTACTCTCTCAAGAGGAAATCGGGCCCGTACGCGCAGTCTTACTACAATCAATCTGCCGGAATATGCCAATTTTTCGGTAAAGGGTACCTTTCTTTATTCAGATAGGGATGGCTGGGTGAAAAATCCCGATAGCAACGAATTCGGCGATCATGGAGAGCTTGCCGGACGTGTGGCGGTACGCTGGAAGCCCATCGATCAACTGATAGTCGACTACGCATGGGATCGTGGGCGCGTAACTTCCACGCAAGATTATTATTACAACCGCAGCATGGCGGGCATTATTTCCGGCTTTGTCGCTGACCATGATACTGCAAGTCCTGGAACACTCTATCTTCCGGAGAGCAAGGCCAACTATACCGATCATCAGCTGATCATCGCATGGGATGTGGCCGACAGCCTGGTCTTGAAATCACTATCTTCCTACCGAAGCTTCCGCTCCAAGCAGTGGTCGAACTATGGTTATGCCTTCAATACCCCAGAAGACGCAACCGAAACTCCTTTCACAAGCAAGCAGAATGATCGTTATCGTACTCAGCAATACAGCCAGGAATTGCAATTCATAGGTGAATTCGGGGATAGGTTCGATTATACGGGTGGCCTATATTTCTTCCATGAAAAGGGTTGGCACCATATGTTGAGTGATACGCAATTTATGGCGTCATTTTTTGATGATCTGTATACGACAGATCGCATGGTCCACGCGAAGACGACATCTTCCGCGGCTTATGTGCAAGGTACATGGACTCCGGATATCCTGCAAGATAGGCTGAAGCTGACGGTGGGCGGGCGCTATACCCACGACAAGAAGAAAGCCACGCGGGATAAAACAACCATCATCGATGATTCTATCTTTATCCCGGAAGATGTCGGAACTTACAACGAAAAGAGTTTCGATAATTTCAGCCCAATCGCAAACATTGCCTATGACTGGTCAGATGAGCTCATGACCTATGTCAAGGTATCCGAGGGATATAAATCCGGTGGATCGAGCGAAGGGGCGATCGATTTTCGCGAGACGTTCGATCCGGAAAAGGTAACCAGTTATGAAGCAGGACTTAAATCGCAGTTCTTTGATCGTCGAGTGACACTAAATGCGGCGGTTTTCTGGAACAAGTTCAATGATATGCAGATCGACCTCACGGCCGACACGACGGATCAGACGTTGGTGCTGACGACCAACGCGGGCAAGGCGAGAGTGCGGGGCATAGAGCTAGATTTGACTTTTAGACCTCAACATACACTTACGTTGCGGACAGCTTACGCCTATCTGGATACCAAAATGACCGAGGTGCTTGCTCCGGCTGCGACGATGTTTGATCCGGATCTCAACCCCGACTCTCCTTTCAGCGTGGGAGACAACGTCGCGTCTTATTTCATGGTGCCATTCGCTCCGCGACATTCATTTTCCCTCTCTGGAGATTGGGTGTTTCTGGAGTTGGGAGACAGTAATTTTGATATAAATGCCATCTATAGCTACCAATCTGCGACGCCGCAGTCGACGACTGCCGGGTCTGCAATCAGTGGCCGTAAACTTTTCTTTAATGACGCCACTCGCAATCTCGATCTGCGTGTTAGCTACAACCAGGACCTAGCGGCTGGTGGTTCATTCAGCCTAACGGCCTTTTGCAATAACGTCACTGATTCACGTTATGCTGGCTTCAGGGTTGCACTTGGCTCTCCGCTTTCAGGTTATACGGCAACAGCTGACCCATATAATGAACCACGCACCTATGGTATTGAAGCAAAAATAAAATTTTAAGCGGTGGGAACAAATCCGAAAAGAGAGGAAGGTGCGCTGTCGGTTCGAGGAAAGAGCTATCCTGGTGCTGACAGATCCACCGACCTCTTGAACGATCGGCGTTCACAGGAGCCATGGGGGTGGCTTTTCGTTGTCTCAGCGAATGGCTTCCTGCTGATTGGGGGAATGCTGACTTCTCTGACCGTATATGCATCTTTTATGCAGCGTTATTTTGACTGGAGCGAAACGGCAGCGGGAATCGGGCCTGTTGCCCTGCTTTTAGGCATGAGTGTGGGCAACCTGCTGGTTGGAGCAGCGTTGAACCGGTTCGGATTGCGGTATACGTTTCTCATTGGTGTATTTATAGCAGTGGTCAGCTGGATGGCAGCTGGCTGTGTTCAGACTCTTGCAGAATTTACGGTCGTGATGGCCGCGGCCGGTCTCGGTATTGGAATGTCGACGATCATCCCGGGAATCACCCTGCTTTCGAATACATTTCATGAGAGAAGAGGTCTGGCGATTGCGATTTTTATTGGGGCATGCGCCATTTCCAGTTCGATCATGCCGATCGCAACCAAAATGTTGATAGCTTGGTTGAACTGGCGTGTCACTTTCTGGATGGTTGGAGGTGTCGTCGGAGCACTTGGCCTCAGTCTTCTCCGCCCCCTGCTGAGCATGGTCACTGCTGCTGATGGCTTTTGCCGGCGGGATGATCAAGCAGCG
>CAZKPL010000099.1:0-6553 GCA_964554625.1 uncultured Nitrosomonas sp.
CCTTAATTCCACCGAATCGCTTGTGTGGCGCGGCATTCCTTTACATCATTGAACTTGAATCGCGATTCTTGAGTATAGTTAGCAGTATTCCCAAGAATAAAGCATCTGTATAATCTGATTATGAAATTCGATATTATTGTGATCGGTGGTGGCTTAGTAGGCGCAAGCATGGTCGTTGCACTTAAGGAAAGTGGATTAAAAATAGCGCTGATTGAGTCACGCTTGCCTGCTCCGCCGCCGAATGATACTAGCTGGGATAGCAGGATTTATGCTATTAGCCCTGGCAGTGCTGCTTTTCTGCAATCACTTGGTTTATGGCAGAAACTAGAGGCTGCACGTGTCACGCCAGTCTATGAGATGAAGGTATTCGGCGACGATGGCGCTGCAAGACTTGATTTCAGTGCCTATGATAGTGGCTTATCTGAGTTAGCATTTATTGCTGAGAATCGGCAATTACAAACCACTGTATGGAATGCGCTTGCAAGTATAAATGAGAATGTAACGATTTTCTGTCCAGCTCAATGTGTTTCGCTTTCATGGCATGAATCCGGAGTCAATTTGCAGTTGGCGGATGGAGGCGTACTACAAGCTGCTTTAGTCGTGGGAGCAGATGGTGTTAATTCCTGGGTAAGGAAGCAAGCAGAAATCGAAGTGACCCAGCATGCCTACCATCAAGTAGGTATTGTAGCCAACTTTAGCGCTGAGATTCCTCATTATAACACTGCGTATCAGTGGTTCCGGCGAGATGGTATTTTGGCATTATTACCATTGCCCAACAAACGGGTATCCATGGTTTGGTCGGCAAATGATGAGTCCCAGGCGGGAAAATTGCGCGACTTATCTGATGAAGCGTTATGCCGCCAGGTAGCTGAAGCAGCAAACCATACTCTTGGAAAATTACAGTTAGTGACTGAACCGGTGGGTTTTCCTCTGAATTTTGTGCATGTCAAAACACTTGCGAAACCGCGATTGGTGCTGATTGGTGATGCTGCACATGGCATCCATCCGCTAGCAGGTCAAGGTGTCAACTTAGGTTTGCGAGATGCCCGTGAACTGGCTGCAATCTTGATAAATCGTGGTTTGCAATCCGATTGCGGCGATTATATGTTACTCCGTCGCTATGAGCGCGCGCGCAAGGAAGATATCCTGGCAATGGAATTTGTAACCGATGGCCTACAAAAATTATTTGGCAGTGCAGATCCTATATTGACTCGCTTACGCAATGTGGGTTTTGAAATTACCAATCGCTTGCCGCTATTAAAAAATAGACTGATGCAGCATGCGCTCAGTTGAATAAGCATATTGAATCCCAATTTCTTCAAACAGGAGTAAAGATGATCATGCGTTTTCATCACCTTTTTATGTTTCTGCTGTTAAGCTTCTTTTTCAACCAAGCTTTGGCTGATGAAGTGCAGCTCAGAAAAGCAATTCAAACACATTTCCCTGGTAGCGAAATTGAAAGTCTTCATAAAACCCCTTATCTTGGGCTATACGAGGTCGTAGTAGGAGGAGAGATACTTTATACAGATGAGAAAGCAGAATATTTTTTCCTCGGACATATAGTCGATACTAAGACCCGGGCAAGTTTGACAAGCGAACGCATGCAGCAGCTCAGGGATGCACGGAGGATAGCAATTGATACTTTACCATTGGAGCTGGGAATCAAAGCGGTTAAAGGAAATGGTAAACGGACACTGGTTGTTTATTCCGATCCCCACTGCCCTTATTGCAAAAGATTAGAGGAAGAGCTTAGCAAGATAACAGACGTTACCATCCATACATTGCTTTATCCTATCTTAAAGAACTCGATGTCAACAGCAACGGCAATTTGGTGTTCGGCCGATCGCCAGAAAGCGTGGAATGACTTTATGCTACGAGGCATCGCGCCGCCAGGGAAAGACTGTGAAGCACCCTTGGAGACATTACTTCAATCAGGGCAGAAAAATAGAGTAACCGGAACACCAACGCTTATCTTTGCAGATGGATCAGTCGTGTCTGGCATGATTCCGACAGAAGAGATTGAGAAACGACTCAATAACGCGAAAAAAGAATAGAATGAAATGTGGTTGCGATTATTAGCGCATGCCAGACATACTACCAATCGCACTACAGATACATTGGAATCAGATTCTTGCCAATCTTGGTAAAATGCTTGCGGCAGCAGTGGATACATAAACCTATTTTCCTCAGTTGAACCTGTAGAAACATTCGTAAACATAGTACTGTAAAGGTTTTGCGGCTGGATGAAGGAGTCACCCAACGAGTGAAAAAGATTTTGTGATGAAGAAGCAATAGTCAAGTCGTTGGACAGCGCTGTACAGGAGCTGTGCTTGTCAACCCCTGGTGGTCAGTTTCATGTACGCCGGGATGAAAAACGGCAGTGCCACAGCCTTGTGTCAGTTGGCATTTTTTGCTAGATTCCTGGAAGCGGCAGGCTTGTTTGCCCGTTGGGTCAATGGGCGTCCACTTGCTTACACGAATCCTAATGCACCTGCTGTAGTTGATTTACTGGGCACCTGGCTACTATCCATTCTTGATGAGCGGCGGCGTTATGCATACATAGCCTGGCTACAAGAAGGCGAAATTGCACCTGAGATACTCGGCATGATCAAGATCGTGAGCGATGAGCGTTTGCACCGGGCGCTAGCGCCAAGTTTACTCACATGCTGTGATGAGGCGCAACGCGCAGCCTGCCTGGTCCAGGTGAGGAAGAGCACGATCTGGATGGGCACAATGCTCAGTGAGCGTATTTGTGAAGCCTTGAATACTGCCTGAATTCCTGATGCTGATAACAGCGTTAAGCTGCTGTATGACCATCACATAAGCGCTGAAACCGGCTGCAATCCCAGAAAGCTAAGATCGGCCAAGCCACACTCTGCATACTTTGCTTAATCAGCAATGTAATCAGCAATGTTCGTCTGGTGCTGGATGTTGAAGTGCGAAGCGGTAAATCCCATGCCGCTAGACATAGCCTGCCCCTCTGCGGCAGCTGATCGAAGAGCTCGTTCCTGAGAAGCGTCCTGCTCTGGTGCGTGGTGACAATGCTTTTGGCAATGAAGGGGGGATGGCTGAAATGGAAGCGATTGATCAACATTATTTGTTCATGCTTCGCCGAACCGCTGGGATTAGACGCTTGATGGAGCGTAAATGGCAGCAAAACGAGTGGCAGAATATGGGGCAAGAGCGCTGCACTTCGTTGGTCATCCAGACAAGATCAAAGTGCGGGAATATGTCGTCCTGGTAACCAATGCTGATTATTCACTGGAGCACCCCAAAATACATCTGGAAGTGATTACCAGTCGCCCTTTGCTGCTAAACGGGGTTGCCACCTGGCTCGACATATAGGCCAATCCCGATTATTGCTTACATTAACTCACGAAGACAGCGATCAAATCAAAATGATGATCTGCAGCATCCACAAGGGTCATGATTTCATTCTGGCAAATGCGCCTCAGTTGCCAGAAATAGAGCGCTGGCCTACCTTGGCACGCTATATCGTCAATAAAATTATCTCTACCAGATCAGAAAATCCTCGAGTTCTCAATTCGTCAGCCTTTCATTTGGCTTCCAGTTTGGGTTAAAAGAGGAATTTAGGATTATCGGCCCACCAGGTGTGGGCAAAACGCATCTGGCTATCGGTATCGGCTTAAAAGCCATTGATGCAGGATATAAAGTTTATTTCAACACCGCGTTAGGATTGATTGAAGCACTGGAACTTGCCGAGCTCAAGGGTGAATTAAAAAAGAAAATCAATCAACTGATCAAGTTCGATGTCCTGATCATTGATGAACCGGGTTACCTGTCCATGAATAAACACGGCATGCACAACCTGTTTCAATTGGTCAATGCGCTATATGAATAGCGTTCCATCATCCTGACGACTAATAAGGAGTTTATCAACTGGGACGAATTCTTTATTGATAGCAACGTCGCCATACCTATCGTTGACCGGCTCATCCATCATTCTCATTTGAATAGGTGTGGTTAAGCACTGGAAAAATGGCTCAATGCTGTTGGCCATTGACAACTAGCGGACGCACTGGACGAGTCGCCCATCCGCGGCGGCAGTCGCTGATGCGGCCAAATCGTGCTTCGTCTTGAAACATCAGCCGCATGGGGCGAGGTACAGCAAACTTTATTATTGGTTGACCCAGCACCCTGGGGAGTTTTTTTCTAGCCTTCCCGGACTAAGAAATTCCCTTCTGGGGGAGTGGTATCGGACGCAGACATTCTTCCTGTGGCTCGCTTGCAGTAATTTGTACGCGTCTTGCCTTTTGATCAACCAATAGCACAATGGCCGTCTGCCCCAGACGCAGACTCAATTGAGTAGCGGCAGTAAAGCCTGTGCGCTACGCAATCCATCGGCTGTTTTAGCGGATCCGTACCGCATCTCGGGCCAATTCAAGATGCTCTTCACCACTTGCTGATCTTGCCATAATTGACATCCGTTTACGTGAGCCTATTAAATCTTAATAATGCGAAATAGAATAATCCATGGCGAGTGCTGGGAGAAATCGTGTTCTTTTATGCTCCATCTTCCAATAAATGCAATCAGGGCTTGTTTGAATGTATAGGCTCATTGCATTCTTCAGGAATACTTGAACGTTAGGCATTTCGCTATCAAAAATGGAAATATGGAAATTTCGGGTTGACGAAAATTGATATTTAATTCGGAGTCAGTTTAGAAAATGCGGGGCGCGCACGCATTTTAACTCCCTTGTATTTTCCAATTTCACCATTCGGGCAATCAGAATATACCAGATTTTTTGGAGGCGGGGGTCGGAATCGAACCGGCGTAGACGGCTTTGCAGGCCGCTGCATGACCACTCTGCCACCCCGCCATTTACTTCTATGATCAGAATGAGGTTTGTATCGTGCCACCACAAAAAATAGTGTGGTTATAGATTTTTAATTGCTAACTATAAAAATCCAATTTATCTAGATGGAGCGGGAAACGAGGCTCGAACTCGCGACCCCAACCTTGGCAAGGTTGTGCTCTACCACTGAGCTATTCCCGCAAGCTAGAGAGTTTATGTGCTTTAGAACACAATTCAAAAGCAAAGATTGGATTATAAAGATGCTGTTTATTTTGTCAAGAAACGTATCAATCCCAAATTCCGAGAATGGACTTTATCCTCATTCTTTCGGTTACGCAGAAGGGGCTTGTGAGGATAGAAACAGGGAAGAAGTAATTCCAATATTGCACGAGTATCAGAAACAGAAGTGAATTTTCCAGAAATTTATTTTTCAAGTAGATAAATGGTACTGCTACTCGGAATTTATTGTGATGGAATGTGCCTTTATGTATATTTTGGGTAGAGATTACGGTAGAAATAAGTTTTTTCTCTGCTGATGGGCGCAGCGCATCCACCTCATAACTATTTTATGCGGTGAAAGTTAGCGCGTGATCCTGAAAAAGAGTTATCCAGAAGCAAATCTCGGCAGGTGTTAACATGTTTTTCGTCTAAGCACTTCATTTAAGTCACTTTTTTCATCATGATTTCTGGTTGCGCATTACCGGGACTAAGCCTGACTGTAGGCACGTGCCAAGTAACTGGTTAGATTTTATCCTAACCTGTGACCAAGCCGGCAATATCGTGACAGGTTGAGAATTTATTAACTTTGACGGCGGAAGGGTCTGATCCCATATAAAATAATTCAAAGTGCATAGACGGCAAGTATTCAAGGGTGCGCCCGGCATTGGCAAAAACGGTTTTGATATTCTGTCGTTTGTGGAATGTCGCGTTGTCCATGACGATCACGCAAGCGGGCGGGAGTTTGGGCAAAAGGTGCTGCCTAACCCACGCATGGAAGATATCGGCTGTGAACAGGCCCACGGTCAGGAGCGTCTTCTCGATCAAAGCGCCGATGGCATCGGTTCGGCCTCTTGCATGCCGATCTTTTACACCATGGCAACGCTCACCCACAGGCACATAGTCATGCGCGCGCGGCCTGTCGTGAGCAAAGCCGCTTTCCTCAATGTCAACGATGACGCGGCCCTCGTGTTCATGGCCTTCAATTTTTTCCTGGAAGATGCGCTGCTCTTCTTCGCTGGCCCTTGGGTGACGCAGAGTTTTTTTCATCAATCACGTCCAGATGCCTTAAAGCATGATTGATGCCCTGGGTGCTGACTCCAGACCGTTTGGTGCGCTCGTACTGATACGCGTCTGGATGATCCTTTATGTCCTGCGCCAAAACCTCCATGTTGATCTTGGTTGAAGGCTTGTTGCGAATTGCCTTGGAATCGGGAGTCTTGATCCAGCGCGTCACGCTGGCTATACCTGCGCAAAGACGCTTCGCCACTTGCGCGATGGCAAGGTCCTCCTTCTCTCACGGATAATGCCTTGCGGCGAAATAATACTGGATATGTCCTCCATAAGTTATAATCAACTTATATGGGATTTAACTATAAAGGTTATGATAGCGATGCTTTTATTTAAACGCTTACTGAAGAAAGCATTGAATCTGTCATTCCGTCGCCCAGTAATCCAATTAATCTAACGTGAGTTCGGCGTAAGAAAAGCAGCAAAAAGAACCTGAATTCCTTATTATG
>CAZKPL010000100.1:0-6356 GCA_964554625.1 uncultured Nitrosomonas sp.
GGTGGGTCACTTTTAGATTGTCGTTAGTGGGTCAATTTAACATTGCCGGTGACACACGGCCCATTACAATATGGGGATGGCTTGAAAGTCGTCTACCCACACCAAGCTAACCGCGTATGAGTCAATACACTTAAAGTCAAGGTGAATCGGCCCAGTTAACGATGATTAGTCTGGCGAAGGTCAGATATAACATGAGGTATCTTCTAAAGAATGCACACTATCTTCCGATAGTGACTAGTATGACTTTTTAAATATTTGGAGAAAGTAGAATGAATTGGGAAATTAATTCACATTTTCCAGAAGTTACTGGTTTTAGTGTGAATGGGGCGGATGTGCAAGAGATAGATTTCGCTGTGAATACTGAAGATTCTGTAGAACTTCATAAAGATGGTAAAGAGTTTGTAGTAAAGATTAAGGAAATAAATGATGACAAACTGCATGGTCAGGTTGTGCGTATCGGTCCCACTCCAGTTCTAACTGCATGTGGTATAACGAGAAATGAAAGTGTAGTTTTTGAGCGACAAAATATTTTTCATGTTTACAAATCGGGGGGTAAACATTCTCCTCAATTGTAAATTGGGGTAAAGCATATGATAGTACTTGCACTGCAAGCTTTTTTGTTTATATTCGCGTTCAATCTTGATGATGAATATGCAAAATACATTCCATTATCTTTCCCACTGATTTATATCTTAATTCTGGGGCCTGGAGCTTTTACGGGCACACGAGACATTAATAAAGAACAGCTTATTGAAGCTCTGAGTCAGAACTGGATTAATGCGGAAGAGTTAGCTGAGTATATTATGAAATTTTGGGTTGCTTTTGAATATTGTACGACTGCTTGGGCACGACAGTATAACTGTACAACTCTTTCATTTGCTACACTTGGTTTTGCTATTTGGCTTTATTTAGATAATGAACTAGCAACATGTGTACTTAGTTTTGCTTGTGGGGTTATTTTATGGATGATGTCAATTCGTGTAAATCGTCCTCAATCTATTTTCAGTACTCATGTTGCAAAGCTATCAAACAACGAGCAAATTTTTAATGAATGGTTAATGGCAGCAATGTCCATGGTTGCTTTTGCTGAGTTGTTCCCACATCCAAGATTTAGCTATATGTCAAAAAATGTTTTGTCTGACGAAATTGCTAAGAATGCATTAAATGTATTTCGAATTAGAGAAATAAGCTAAATAAAAGAAGCACACAAAAAGGTACTAAGTCGAGATTGCGGCTTGGCAATGTCGCACAAACGAGCGGGTGTGAATCCCGCCTTGGTAACTGCTAGCCACAGGCCAAGTATCTAGCCTTGCAGGCAATCCAGTATTAGGCTGTTTGATGCGTAGGCAAGAAAGCAGGCGAGGCGAAATGATAACGGATAAAGCCGACCGTGAAGATTGAAGTCCCGAAATGACCGTATTGGAAGTGGCCGATGGTTTATGGACACCAGCAGGCAATAACAGACAACTTCTCAGTTAATTCAGCAGTAAATTAAATCGTTAGCAGTAAGCAAAATTATGGAGAGCAATCATGAGTATTCAATCACTACCCAAGCTCACCATGGATGAGTGGCAGATGATCCTTGGAATCTACAATGGCAGCTGGGCTGATCCTCATCAGCCATTGAGCATAGCGACAGACATTATGGATGACAAAGGGGCTATCTCTCTTATAGATTTAACGCCAGAATATGCAGCACTCGCACAAAAAATGCATACCTTAAGCCAGGCTGAACAATCAGCTATTATGGATTTCGTCCAGAAATACTGGGCTAACGATTGGAGTGAATACCAAAACTGGGATGAGATTTATCAAAAGGTGATCAATCTGTAAAGAAGAAATGCTCTAAACCGGTAAAAACTCTGGTTGCCGTCAGAAGCCTATCCTGTCGAAGAGATTAACGAGAGGGCAAATCTGGTTTACCAACATGTCTACAGCAATTACCCTGGAGGAGAAAGGAGTGTTTATACGCAATAAGGCAGATTATGGACATGTGACTCAATACTACAATAATGAAAGAACTCATCAGAGCGAAATATGCAATGAGAGAACTCCCATGGGAACTTGGTTTAATGGGAAGCAGGTTTGGAACAGTAAAAATTTGAGCCAAAACTAATCTGATACAGATACCCAGTTAACTCGGTAACAGTATCATTTGGTCTGATCTATTACAAATTGACTAACTTCATTTGTTAGCAGTTCTTGCATGGCTTTTGACCATCCCGGATAATATTTTAAGCTCATTACTTTCATTCAATTCTCTGCCTATGGCAATTAGGGGAGAATTTTGTTTGAGCTGTATCGCTTGATAGGCGTTTCCTGGAATTCTTTGATCCACTTTATAATAAATAATGTAATGCTCAAGATACATTACATAATAATTTAGTCCATCAAATCTAATGTGATATGGATCCATCATTCCCACACCATCAGGATGATCTGACCATTTAGCAATAGTTACTGCATACCAATTCGAGTCTTTAGGATCATTTGAAAGCAGAGCTTCTCTTATCGCCGATTCATGTCGCCCTAAATTAACTTTACGAAAGAAATGTTGGGTTGATAATGATGCACGCCAGAGAACTGAGAGAAAGAACAATTTTAATTTCGTATAGTCGTATTCCGAAATTTGAAAGGCAACTATCCTTCCATTATGGTAAAGCGGTTCAAATAGAGATTTATGTTTTAATAATAAGTCAGAAGCATAATCATCCCAATTGGAAAAAATTCTTTCACCCTCTTCGGTAACTATTGTATCGTCATAAATTCCAACGGGACATTTTTTGGTGTATTGTCCCTTGGTATTTGACATCAATTTGGTAGGCTGCGTCTCATGAGGATCAATAGCATAAAATGATTTTGGAATGATATGAGCTTTAACTCTCTTTCCTTCAGTGTTGGTTAGTTTGCACTTCATCTTTCTGGAAAAAATGCCTCAATCGTTGAAAATCTGATAACACAGAAAAATACAATTCAAAAGTATTAGTTTGCTAAATGGCGTAGCCAAAAATTGTAGGATAGTGCCAACTGCTATAAACAGCATTGAATTGTAAAATTAATATGCTATCAAACCGGACTGCTCTCGATTTAGTACCTGCTGTTGAGAGAGTATCTGCATCATACGTCATTGTATGAATGAGTGTAAATCTGTGGTAATGGGGTAAATATTGCTTCTGGCACCGGTAGCTTATAACCTAATGAGCTATGCGGCCTGATAGTATTGCACTATATTATCCTCAGTTTCACGATAGCTTGTACCTCTGCTCAATATAGTCCTTCCACCCTATTTTAGTGATACTCAACCTGACTGGTAGGTATATATCCTCTGATGCTGTTTATTACCCTCCCTTTATTGGCTCAAAGAACATAGACCAGTAATACTCAGCCGCTCCTTGATTTGTAAGTAGACTTTTCTCGGCACGTTGCGGATTCGACAATCTCATTCCCATCGGCTTCAATCCAAGGATATTGCCGTTATCCTCCACGCTCATGCTTTCGTTTAAGCTATTTCTTTCTCCAAGCCCCGAACAGCTATAACTTATCGACGATGATCCTCTTGAACCAAAGGAAGTGCCGAGCCAAATACCACATTTTGATACTTGGCTTCCATTGCGGTAAATTGTGGCCTCGAATGAGCGAGCATCCACTCTTTCGAAACGTGTATTGATTCCTGGATTACGTTCTTTGATTTCATTAAGCGAGTTCTCAAATAAACTGGCTATGTAATTGAAGGCATTGGATATAAAAATATCTCGGTCGTGATCAGAAAATGATTTGGATATAGCTAGATTACTTGAACGTGGTGAATTTGATTTTACCGGTTCAGCTTGGGCGAAAGCAGTTTTTGCATATGGACCAATAGTCATTACAGGTGTTTTTTTGCCAGATGCAGAAATACGCTTTGCGACGGCTTCAATGCCCTCTGTAATTTCAAGGAACGCATCATCCAAACTTGAATACTTTTCGACTGGTTTACCGTCTTTGGTAGCTGCCTGTAGTTTACCAAAGGGTAGACCTTTCCAATGACATGAACGAAGAATAACTGGAATAACTACAACTTCCCCACGGCCATGACGAGCGAGTGCTTCAGTCATTTCCACCTCATAACAATAGCGCGAGGCAATGAAATCTGAGCTTACCAGCAAAAGTATGATGTCAGCACTGTATAGCTCATCGTCAATACGATTCGTCCATTCCTCTCCCACAACAATACGACGGTCATGCCACGACTCGATGATCCCTTGATATTGAAGACTCATCAAGTGCTTTTCGAGCTCGTTTCGATAGCTTTCATCAATGTGTGAGTAGGAAAAGAAAACTCGAATCATATTTTGATAATTTAATGAATGATGCATCCCTTCGAATGCATTAACCGTAATCGTGCCATAAAAATGCACAATTAGAAAGAAACCAGTTAACTGCTCTGGTTACATTGGAAGCTTGGCAGACTGAGTCAAGCTATAGGAAATGCTTTCGAGGGTTGACTGCTAATTTGGCGCCGTTAAAGAGATTTAGTAAACTCGAGTGCTGTGCTTGCGATATAAGTGCGTCGTTGCAAGCATCAATCGGCAGGAATTACCGGAATACCTATTAGAGAATAACCAGATGCATATGTTTGGCTCCCCGACCAGGGCTCGAACCTGGGACCGTCGGATTAACAGTCGCAGATCCCCTGAAGAGAGAATGAACTTAAATTGACAATTTCACTAACCGAGATCAACGGCCATGTGTCCAGTAATATTGAGGCGGTGCCTCTTCGGGAACCACATAGACTTTTTGCTCACCATCCCTTTCAGCAAGTAAATTTTGAATCACCACCCCTGATTGTCGCTATCCAACGGGATTTTTTGTCGTGAACTTTCTCCAAAAAGTTATCATCAGGAATCAAGATAAATTTGAGATACCAAATCTTCTATTTTCCTGATTAACAGCTTTAGTAGGCACCCATAAAATCGCCTTTGCCGACTTCCAGACCATTGTGTCGCAAAATCGCATAGGCAGTAGTGACGTGGAAGAAAAATTGTGGTAATCCGTAGTGGTAAAGATAGGTGTGTCCTACCATTTTTTTCTCTTTCGGTGTGCCTGGGCGTAATACGATTTCACGCGTTTCACTGCCCTCAAATTGCGCGGGTGTTAGGCTTTCGATAAATGACAAGGTCTTGCCAATTCGTGCCTGTAAATCGGCAAAGGTCTGTTCATTATCTTCATACACTGGCACTTCAACACCTGCCAGTCGCGCTGACACGCTCTTGGCGAAATCAGCAGCAACTTGCACTTGGCGGATTAAGGGGAACATATCAGGAAACAACCGAGCATCTAGCAATACTTTCGGTTCAAATTTTTTCTCGGCGGCATATGCTTCAGCCTTGGTCAAAATAGCGCTAAGGCTGCTCAATAGCTGCTTGAAAACAGGCACGGACGTGGTGTAAGTATGAGTAGTCATAGATTCTTTTCAGTTATTTGATTACAGTAATTGCCATATGTTTGAATTGAGTATCTCATGAATAAGTATGATTTAGTACATTCAACACACCATGTGACAACATTATCATACCGTAACCGCACTCAAGCTCGACAGGAATACCTTACATAATAAAAGGTATAACGACTACCGTAACAACTGAGATAATTACTCAACCAACAATGCTACTACTTACATCTTTTTATGAAATTTCTTTTTGATCTCTTTCCGATAATCCTATTTTTCGTAACTTTTAAGATTTATGGCATTTACGCTGCAACCGCTGTAGCTATTGCTGCAACTTTTGTACAAATTAGCTGGGTATGGTTCCGTCACCGCAAGGTCGACAACATGCTATGGATTAATCTCGTAATCATTGTTATCTTCGGCAGCGCAACATTGATTCTGCAAGATGAGACTTTTATAAAGTGGAAACCATCAGTGCTTTACTGGTTATTTGCCGCAGTTCTATTTCTGGCCGCACTGTTCTGGAATAAGAACTTGATACAATCCATCATGGGACGACAGATCACCCTGCCAGACCCGGTATGGCGAGCCCTTAACCATGCTTGGGCCGGATTTTTTGCTGCAATGGGCGTCGCCAATCTTTATGTGGCATACAACTTCGCCACCGATACCTGGGTTAATTTCAAATTATTTGGGACTACTGGATTGATGCTGACGTTTGTCATCGTACAAAGTCTGTTTGTAGCAAAATATATGAAGGAAGCAGAACAATGCCCCATATCATCTTCAAATGATCCTTCTAATAATCAGGAAAAACCCTAGACCAGTCACCCTTCACTTGGAACTCATCAAAACATTGCATATTCGATGCGTCAATTAAGAACTTTCATATAACTACTAACAGGAATCCATGAATAATGTGGGGACT
>CAZKPL010000101.1:0-6238 GCA_964554625.1 uncultured Nitrosomonas sp.
AATCAATTTATTTGAGCTTTGCTATACCAACAAAGGTAATCATCTTCCAGCTTTGCTTCCAGACGTTGAGCGAAACGTCTTTCGCCGGTAGTTATGCGGGAAACGCAACTAGAGTAGCTAGGAATTAAAGTAGTCATGTTGATATTAACGGTGATTACGGCAATCTGTTTAGCAGCGGGGACATTCCAATTTTCCAAGAAAGGGTATTCTTTTGGTTTGCAATAATTGCATATTACTTGAGCGATGATGCATCTTTCGCCGTCGCTTCAGAATCAGTGATATTCTAAAAGAAAAATTCCAACCTGGAAGGCTTCCCGCTTAGGTCTTTTGTGAAAGGAGTACGTTATGACGATTACACTCAACCATACCATTGTGCCGTGTTTTGATAAGCAGGCGTCGGCAGCGCTTTATTGCAGACTATTTGGCTTTAAGTATTTGGGTGAGTTCTCCCGTTTCAGTGTGGTGCGCGTGAATGATACCTTGTGCCTCGATTTTGACAGCAGGGAAAAATTTGAATCCCATCACTATGCATTTAAGGTTTCCGAGCAGGAATTTGATGAAATATTCGCACGCTTGCAAGCAGAGAAGCTCAAATATGGCAGCGGTCCTGGTGAAGCGGAGAACATGGCGATCAATCATAATTATGGCGGGCGCGGTGTTTATTTCCGTGATCAGAATGGCCATCTGCTGGAGATGCTCACTGCGGATTATGAGATGCCGCCTCAATAATTGCCGTCATCAAGCTATGCATTGATCACGTTATCCTGGATGCTCATGAAATGTTGCGGGCGGAGAATTGATGGATGAGAGGTTTATATTCTTATTCTTCGTCATGCAACCTATTCTTGGCAAGGCTACATCTCACCGCATACGGCCAGCAGCTAGATTATTCTTAAACTCTGGAACATGCCTAAGAAACTTTTTCGATAGCTGATGAGATATTTTCGGTTGGCACCAGTAATCTCTCCCAGGGACACGTCACGTAGAATAGCCATTCAATACAGTGATTCCACCATTTCCGCTGCCATGCAGAATCAAGTCCGTAGTTAATCTGATTCTGCCATTGTTTCTTTGCTAGCAATGCTTAATGCTTACATGCCTACTACACCATCATCTTCACGTGATATCACTACAGTGGCAGAACGTGGACGTGCACCGCTGGAATTAACTGCTGCAGCTCTAGCTCTCCAGGATGTCCGAAGACTTTGCCGTTATCTGGCCAGTTGCTGGTAAAGCTGTTCACACCGGATCGGTTTCCGGGGTGTTGCAGGTTGACAAACAACGATTTGCCATCAGGAGTTGAAGTGATACCGGTTACTTCGCAGTCGTGTGGTCCCACCAGGAAACGTTTGATTTCGCTGGTAAAGGGATTCGCAGCCAACATCTGGTTATTGCCAAAGGGGCCAGAACTTTGTTGTGGGCCGCTCATGTCGGTTTGAATCCAGAGGATGCCATTTTGATCTATCCAGAGACCGTCAGGACTGGCAAGGATATTATCGGGGGTCAAGCGGGGCCGCCTTGCTGCGGCAGAATTTGACTGTCGGCCTCGGGGCCGCCCAGGATGAAAATATCCGACGTGAATTGGGTTGCCCAAGGACGATTGCCTTTCTCCCGCCAGCGGATGATATGGCCATAAGGATTGGGGCTCCGTGGATTGGCGGCGTCAGTGGTACCTGCACTGCGACTGCTGTTGTTGGTCAGGGTCATGTAGACTTCACGGGTTTGCGGATGCACCGTACCCCATTCTGGCCGATTCATTTTGGTGGCGCCTACTACATCGGCTGCCAGCCGGGTATTGACCAGCACATCAGCTTGATCCATGAAGAAAACACCTTTACTGATTGACATGGCTTGAAAATACGGATCATTGATATCCAGGGCGAGCCATTTTCCTGTGCCGTCATCATTAAAGCTGGCTGCATACAGGATGCCTTCGTCCAAGATGTCGCCATTGACCTCTTTGCTATAGTGGGCCTTGGTGACGAATTTGTAAATATACTCATTCTGCGCATCGTCACCCGAATAGGAAACGATTGGCTGGCCGAGTTGTGGTAGTGCGATCCAGCAACCTTCATGGGCAAACCGGCCCATGGCGGTACGCTTGATGGGCTTGCTATTGGGATTGAATGGATCGATTTCCACAATCCAGCCGTGGCCGTTGGGTTCGTTCTGATAATCCTCGTTTGCACTATTTCCTTTTACCGATGCGTCGAAGCGAATGTGCTCATCAGCGCCACCTTGTGCAGTTTCCCAGCGGTAACGGCTATTATGGGTGTTGACCCCATAGCGGCTGTGTTCTCTGGGAAGGGAGGTGCGATTAGCAAAATAGCCCACCCAGTTTTCTTCGCAGGTCAGGTAAGTGCCCCAAGGGGTATAACCATTACCACAGTTGTTGATGGTGCCGCGCGCTTCGATTCCAGCAGGGCTATACCTGGTCTTGACCAGATCGCTGCCGCGAACGGGGCCTCTGATTTCCATGGGTGTGTCTGCGGTGATGCGGCGGTTATAAACTCCATTGATGATCTGCCAATCGCCGTTTGTGTTTTTATTGATTTCGACGATACTGACACCATGTGCGGCAATTTCCTTGTTGACTTCATCAGTTGGGCGTTGTTCAGCGACCAGGCTAGGACCATGAGTATACAGCACATTTTGGTCGACGTATTCATGATTGACAGCGAGTAAACCATGGGCATTGGGGTTATCTTTAAACGGAAAATAATGCATTCCATCGTGATGCGCACCAATTTGCTGTTCCTGATCAGTACCGGAATTGGATGCATCCGGAGTATGAGCAGGGTAACTGCCGGTAATAGGGGTGCCCCAAGGAATCAAGGCTTGTGCTTTGTAGCCAAATGGGATAGTAATGGTATCAGAGCCCGTAATGGGGATGGCATTGAAACCTAAAGTAGGGTTCAATGAAAATGGCGGGTTAGGTGATTGTGCGAATTTTGTGGAGATTGAGGCGCCTGACGCTACCTCAGCCTGAGTCGTTAACTCTGATAGACCGAACATGCCTGCAACCGCTACATTCAGACTTCCAGTCAGCATTTGCCGACGTGGCAATCTTTTCTCAAGGAGGGTTGAAAAATGGGGATTATCCGAATGATTACTCATGGGTTCATCCTCATGATCACTTTTTATGCTATTGTTATTTTTATCGCCCATATCTGCTCTCACTTCAAATAGGAATAGGGAGCAAAAAGTTATAAACGATAAAAATGTTATTTTTGTGACATTTTTTTAACGAAAAGATTACTAGCGCTCGGTAAAAAGGTCTCTTCCGTTAGACAACGCTTTGCTCAAAAATAAAAACCCAATGACGCTGGGCCCGTTACAGAGAAGAAATAATGTTCCGTCAGTTTTCTCCGCTCATGCCATATTCAATAGGTGTTTTAATGAAGAAGATATTGATTCCTTCTTCGCGTAGCCGGGTGAGCATGCGCTCAGCATCTGCTGCACTGAGCGCCATTGTGACTTCAATAGGTTGATCACCCAGCTCAAAGAAATGTGCTGAATGTAGCTTATGATCATGACCGAATCCTTCGGCTGCGATAAACAAGGTGGCCCCTTTGATGCCAAGTTTACGCGCTTCCTGCAATAACCATTCGCCTAGGGGCAAACCACCATGTTGGCGAGACTGCTGGGTAAGAAAAGTTAATTGATAGCCGCGCATAATCTTTTTCCCTTGAATTTAGGCGTTCCTGGACAGTGAAATCGTCGCTAGCCCGAGCATCGTCATCAATAATGACCCCATCACATGTAAACCGATGGCGCCGGCTGCCCAGAGTAATCGTCCCTGTTGAAGGAGTGTCACTACTTCTGCAGAAAAGGTGGAGAAAGTGGTGAGCCCACCCAGGAAACCGGTAATGATAAATAAGCGCCATTCGGACGTCAGCTCGGGATGATTAGCAAATAGGGCAAGCGCCACCCCGATCAGATAACCGCCGATGAGATTGGCGATGAGGGTTCCCGGTGGAATGGATGGGAACAGTGCATTGAACGAAATTCCAAGAAACCAGCGTAGTACGGCGCCTAGCGATGCTCCAATGCAGATGGCGAGTATGGAATGAAACATTAACTTGTATGATTGTGAGTAGTGATTAATTTACTAGTGTTTGCAGATGATATGTTGTACAACTATTAAATACCCGGATTCACTATCCTATCTGACAGGATGCCGCCGGTAAATCCATTATTTATGATTATATCTGTGTTATTCAAAAGCTGATTAGCTCACTTTCTTTCTTACCAATTTTCTTCAAATGATTAAGATGCTGCGTACCCTGTGCGATCACTGGCAGAAAGCCAGAAAAGTGGTGGCCTTTATTGTGCCCTACAGGCGGCAAGCCGCTTTCAGTCTAGTGGCGCTTTTATTTACAGCAACAATCATGCTTTTGATCGGGCAAGGTGTCCGGTTATTAATCGATCATGGCTTGGCCACTGAATCAGTTGAGCTGCTGACGCAGTATATGGTTATTTTTATTTTGCTTATTGTTGCACTTGCTGTGGGAACCTTTACCCGCTACTACTGGGTGACTTGGCTGGGTGAGCGCGTGATAGCTGACATTCGCTGTAAGGTATTCGATCATTTGGTTAATTTACATCCTGGTTTTTTTGAAGCCAATCGCAGTCTGGAAATTCAGTCGCGCCTGACCGCGGATATGACCTTGCTGCAATCCGTCATTGGCTCATCCATTTCTGTCGCTTTGCGCAATCTCGTGATGCTGATAGGTGGGATTGTCTGGTTGTTTATAACCAATGCCAAATTGACAGCACTGGTGTTGATCAGTGTGCCGCTGGTAGTGGCACCTATTTTGGTGTTTGGGCGCAGAGTGCGACGTCTGTCTCGTCAGAGCCAGGACAGGATTGCGACGGTGGGTGCTTATATTGGAGAAATTCTGGGGCAGATAAAAACGGTGCAAGCCTATAATCATCAGGAGATTGATAAGAATATCTTTCATCGATATGTCGAGGACGCCTTTGCCATAGCCAAGCAGCGCACTACTCAGCGTGCCATGCTGATTACCGTGGTAATCATTCTGGTGTTTGGTGCAGTCGGCTTGGTACTTTGGGTGGGTGGGATGGATGTGATCGCAGGGCAGATCAGTGGCGGTGAATTGGCGGCATTTATTTTTTACAGCGTGATCGTGGGCTCTGCAGTCGGCTCGATCTCAGAAGTGCTGGGAGAACTTCAGCGTGCAGCAGGTGCCGCTGAGCGTACTGTGGAGTTATTGTCTGCTCCTAGTCAAATCGTGTCGCCGGCAAATCCGGAATCTTTATCGCTTGTGACGGGTCATATCGAAATAGAGCGATTATGTTTTGCTTATCCCTCGCGTCCCGATGTGCTTGCCATCAACGAACTGTCACTGACCATTAGGGCAGGTGAGATGTTAGCTCTGGTCGGTCCATCTGGAGCAGGAAAGTCGACCTTGTTTGACTTGCTGTTACGTTTTTTTGATCCTCAATCTGGTGTTATAAGACTGGAAGGTGTCGATATCCGCCAGTTGGAGATTACAGCCTTGCGGGCTTGTTTTGCGTTGGTCTCACAAAACCCGGTCTTGTTTTATGGCAGTATTAGCGACAACCTGCGCTATGCTCGTCAGGACGCAACGGATGCGGAAGTGGAAGCTGCCGCCAAAGCAGCCTTTGCACATGAGTTTATCGTTAGTCTTCCCCATGAGTATGAAACGCATTTGGGTGATACTGGATTAGGGTTGTCGGGCGGGCAGAAGCAGCGAATTGCCATTGCCCGTGCGATTCTGGCCGGTGCGCCGATTTTGTTGCTGGATGAGGCAACCAGTGCATTGGATGCGGAAAGTGAGTACTGGGTACAACAGGCGCTATCTCAATTGATGGCACATCGTACCACACTAGTGATTGCGCATCGTTTGAGCACTGTGAAATCAGCAGACAGGATCGCAATCCTCAATCATGGATATTTAGAAGCGCTCGGCACACATGCGGAGTTAATGGCGACCAGTGAGCTCTATGCACGATTGGCATCGCTACAATTTCATATGCAATAAGTAATGAGTGGTGTGGTGACGCGTGAGCTATGGCTGATCCCATACAAAATGATTTAAAGTGCATAGACGGCAAAGAACTGCCCGATGGAGCATTCTTCCTTTTTTCTGATTGCTTTGGTGGGGCTATTTTGGTTCAATGTCATTGAAGTCTGGAGAATAAGACGGCAAGTATTCAAGGGTGCGGCCGGCATTGGCGAAGACGGTTTTGA
>CAZKPL010000102.1:0-6219 GCA_964554625.1 uncultured Nitrosomonas sp.
TCTAACGTTTGAGCTCAGGCCGCGGCCCGTCAGGGCCGTCGTGCCTGCAGCGAATGGTTGGGCGCATGCGCTGGGATTCCATTACGCATCACCCACGAACGAGCCAGCTTATAAGAATAATGCTGAACATTATTGTGGGGACTGTGAACACTAGCAGTATTACTGCCCATTTCTTGGCCGCTTCCAGATTCTCTGGAGTGGCTTCAGAAACCATGCGCTGCATTTCATCAGCACCAACCCACCACCTAAATAGAGATAGATTGGACGCATATATTCCGACAAGCAACACGATGCCAATTTCGCGAGTATCTTCCCGCGCCACATCAGTAAGGAATGCTAAGGCGGTACTAATGAGAACGCCCGAAAGAGCCGCCAGGAAGAACGTTGCTTGCGCAATTGCAAAGTATTGCGTCTTCCAAACGGAATCCTTTGGTCGATACTTCGCATTCAGCCCAAAGAATACGAAGAGAAACCGCTTATAACGCTCCCTCAATGCATTCACGCAGATCTCCTTATCAGATTCACGCGGCGCAGCTGACCATGCGCCCAACGTTTGAGCTCAGGCCGCGGCCCGTCAGGGCCGTCGCGCCTGCAGCGAAGGGTTAGCCACGTGTTCCCGAAGCGCATTGTGGAACAGCTCATTTAGCTGGCCTACAACCTCTGGGGCACGGGATTTTTTTGGGGCATCAACGGGTGCACCCTCCAGCTCCGCCTCGATGAAGGCATTTAGAACCGGCACCGCTGGCGCGAGACCAAGCTCTGGTGTATTGCGCTTTAACTCCAGAAGCTTATGAATTTCTGCCAGTACTGCAGGCTCTCCGCTCAACAAAGTAAGCAACTTTTCAAACTCAATGGGAGCAGCCCCACCGGTTTGAGCGACCCAACGAGCCGCCAGTAGTGGGCGCAGGACGTAGAAGTACTTTTTCAGTCGAACCATAGGCTCACGGAGATAGCCTCGGTAGTTTGTCTTAGCCATGCTTCGGTAGTGGTAGATCCCCTTCTCCGGCGTGTAAACGCTCGGCAATACACTCAGGGCCTCGGCTCGGAATGAGCTCTGCTCCAGATAGGTAATGGGAGACTGTATCCACTCGACAAAGGCAGGATTTGACTTCCAGTACAGCCGAAGAGCCTTTCGAACATCCCAACCGTTCAAGTCAATATCATCGACGATTGGATACTCAATGACGTCGCGGCGCTCTTCGAGGTCAACCGCCTGGTACCAATGCGGATCACGCATATAGATAAAGCGTACGTCGAAGTCGCTGTTCGGGGACGCAAAACCCCACGCCCTGCTACCTGACTCGATAGCAAAGAGAATGCGGACGCCGTGCTCTTCTTCAGAGCTCTTCAGTCTGCGCAGAATTTCTGTTCGGACGTCTTCTGGAATCATGGCATCAAGTGGCTAACGGTTGAGTTCAGGCCGCGGCGCGTCAGCGACGTCGGCCTGCAACGAATTGTTAGGTGTGTGACTCACAGTTTCATGCCCAACCAGATAACGAAGGCTGTGGCAGCAGAAACGACCGCACCCAACGGCTTGTATAGAATGCTTCCTTTGCCTTGCGCCACGCCGACCGCTTGGTGCTCCAACTCTTCAACCACGATGGACTCTACGGCACTCAATGCCTCAACGTCTCCCTCGGCTTTGAGTTGGTCCATTTGATGGATGAGGTGGCCAGTTACTACAGATTCCACGGCCGCCGTGCAGGCCATGATGCCGGGCCTACCCATGAACGCAGTGATGAAGCCCAGGACATAGCCGCCTATGCCACAAAACCAGTAGCTTCGGCACCGCGCTATGCCGTGCTTGGCCAAGTATTGCCAGAACGTATCCAGATGCCTGCGCTCGTGCTCTATGAATTCTTGGAGCGTAGGAAGAAGGGACGGAGCCGTGAAGCGTGCAACGTGGATTTGTGCGCGATAGATATTCACGGCACCGAACTCGCCGGCGTGATTGACCTTGATGATGCGGCCGGCTGTACCTCTAGCCCCTGCTCGTGCGGACGCCATTTCGATTCCTTTTCACACACCTAACGTTTGAGCTCAGGCCGCGGCCCGTCAGGGCCGTCGCGCCTGCAGCGAATGGTTGGGCCCTAGCGCTCCGAAGTCTTTCTCATGATGACGAAGCCGTTTCGATCAACTTAATCTCATCCTCTGTCAATCCATAAAGACCGTACACCAAGCGATCTATTTGCTTTTCGCTAGCGTCTATTTGCCGCTGAATAACTGAGGACTCTTGGGGCGTCTTTGCAAGCGCCTGCTGCTGACAAAGCTCCATGTGTCGCCGCACCGCGGCCGAAATTGAATCGCTAGAAATTCTAATTGGCAGTATAGATACGTTAGTCTTTTTTACCTCAGCAAGAGCCTCACCTGCTTCCGGATTTAGCGTCTGATAGTACCAGTTCATCAATTTTGAATTAATTATTCCGAGAAGATACAGATTCGACGGTGTTTCATTTTTGTTTATTAGCACGTGCATATTGTTCATGCACAGGTACCGATCTGAATCCAGGGCTGCGACCAGGCTATCGCCGGTTTGCCGCATAACAATCTTTTCAGGCGCGTCGAAATCAATTGCCGGCCGAGGCTCAGCAAGCCACGGTCCATATTTAAGGTATCGCTGCTTTACCGGCGATATTTTATATCGCTGAATATCGCTGCCACGCAGGCATTTTCTGAATGAGGTATCTAACTGAACATCCGCATCAAACGGGCGCTCATCAACAACCTGTCTAGTTTGCGCAGGCTTTCCCTTCCCTACTTGATACGGCTTGATTCCAACGTTAATTGCGCACAGGGTTCCTAGTGGAACAGAGCCTTCCAGCAATTTGGCAGCTAACGCCTCCTCCAAAGGGGAGGTAAATATATTTACAACATCGCCGCCTTTGCTCGCCCACTTATGCTGGTCGTGCTCAATTACCGCTATTTCGGGAGAGCCCGAATTACTCACGAAGCTTCCGACTGATGAAACCACCTTTACTCGTACGGAGTTTTGCGATGGAAGTTCTTTTTTAGCGATCAAAATCTGCGTGTCTACTACGACTTTTTTGAAGACTGGAAAACTGAAATGGACGATTTCCAAGAGGCATACATTGCTGAACAGATACTTTCTTATCTCTGTCTGAGACAAATTCGTAAGCCACGGGTTCGGGATAATCATCCCGTAGAGCCCGCCATCCCGAGTAAGCGACTTAAGTGACTTCTCCAAAAACAATTGATAACTATCCAGCTGATAGTTCTGGCATGGATACTCCTTACGCAGATAATTCTTCTCTGGATCATACAAGTAGGCCCCATAGGGAGGGTTGCCAATTACCGCGTCAAACCCGCCACGACCAAATATCTCTGGGAACTCTGAATACCAATCAAACACGTTGATTCGTTGAGCGTCGTCGCCACCGAGGTCAAGATTATCCTCATAGAAGTTCGGTGCAATTAGTGAGTTACCGCATTTGATATTTCTATCTAGATCCGGAAGAACGCGCTCGTGAAACAATTTCATCTGGCTGTCCAGGGACTCTCCGGATTCGTCTTCCAGAACCTTCAGTAGCAACGAGAGCTTCGTGACCTCAACAGCTTGCGCGTCTACATCAACGCCATAGATATGTGCTAATAGAATTCTCTTCTTTTCTTTTGTGGTTAGCTTCCAGCTTCCGCCTGAAGTTGCTCGTATCCGAGCATCCTTTCCTTTGCTGAATTTTTCCGCTCCCTCTTCGATATAGCGCTCTAAATACCAATCGATCAGGAACTGATACGCTCCAATTAAGAACGACCCAGAACCACAGGCCGGATCCAGCACGCGAACTTCGCCCGCAGAATTGCTTTTTCTACCATTCAATTTCTCGCCAACTGTTGATTTAACGATGTAGTTGACGATATAGGTTGGCGTGTAAAAAACACCCCCTGCCTTTTTTACTTCAGGCTTATCCTCCACTACCGCGCGATGACCTGCGGTTAATCGAATTACTTTCCCAAGAAATTGCTCATAGACGCTACCCAGTATGTCTGCGCCAAGAACTGAAAATTCGTATGGGCAGTCTGGGTAATAGAGGCCGCCGAAAATCTCCTTAAGTGGAGCGTCATCTACGGACAGCAATGGCGTTAACTCGTCGGGTTCACCAAGGCGACCCTTTTCTTTTGAAAAATGAAACAGTCCGGAATTATATTTGTCGTCGGCATCACGGAATATTTTAGTTAATCTCGGATAAACGTCTTTCCCGCCTGCCAACTCTTTGAGGCGCCCGTATGGCTCAATGCCTCGATCCTCACAAATTCTCAAGAATATAATTCTGTCGATGATTTGCTGAACTGCGAAATTGAGTTCTCGCTGTGACAAATCAGAGTTTCTGATGGCAATATTTCGCGCAAGAATGTCTCTCCAGCGCTCGATCTCCTCAAGAAATGCCGCATCAACTTCTGAGGTTCCCCTCTTACCCTTACTGTCATTAGCGTATTTATCGAAGGACCCTTTAAGAATTGCATCCTTCCCAAATATTTGACTGATCTCCTCCCACTTGCTCGAATATTCTTCGTAGGTGCAGTAGAAGAGCCTTGACACACTTGGCTTATCGTCTTTGCTCGGCTTTTGCCGGCAATCGTAGATCGCAAATTCCTCAAAGTCGGTAACTATCGATAGCGACAACTTTGCCGACCAAGCATATCGTCTTAGTTGAAACGCAGGGCCGACGTCATTTTTTATGTTCACTGAAGGCTTTTTCGCCTCCAAAAAGAATTTTCTCTGTCCGCCCACGCGGAAGCAGTAATCCGGAGCCTTCGTTGATTCTCCGATTTTTATTGCGTCCTCATGGATGACGTCGCGATACGCTTCTGCATACCCCGCACTATTATCCATGTCCCAGCCTAGCTCCTTGAAAAATGGATCGATAAAGTCTCGCCTGACCTGAGTTTCGTTATATCGCCCACTCCGATACGCCTCACGGTTTCGCTCGAAGTTTTCAACAAGCCTGATGACATTTTCTGGAGCAGTCATGTTTTTCCTCAAAATACTTCAGCGAAGATGCAATGCTGACATAGGGCCCAACGTTTGAGCTCAGGCCGCCGCCCGTCAGGGCGGTCGCGCCTGCAGCGAAGGGTTAGAGGCGGACAGCACTCTGTATGCAATGTAGACCGCCAGCATATTGAACGCTGCAGGGCCAGACACTAGCAGAAACATCTTTGCCAACACGCCTGGCGAGTCAATTAGTTCTCGAATGTCCGCTCCATTCAAGACGAGTGAAAATACCAAGGTCACCCATGCCGTGCAGAACAGATACCCGAACATAAAGTGATAGAACTTCACCCACCCGCGCACAGAAAATATGAAAAATATTGGGACACATATGACGGCGGCAGCGTAAGAAATAAACAGCGAAACGAAGAAGATGAATATTTCGTACATGAGTAGGTCTAAGCCATGCATATTGCGAATGGCAAAAAATACCCACGCAGCCATAAGCCATGGTGATGCAAGAGATCCAATTGCCAATGCGCTTATCCATGCGCCGTGCCTAGCCATTGACTCCGCCTCTAACGTTTGAGCTCAGGCCGCGGCCCGTCAGGGCCGTCGCGCCTGCAGCGAATTGTTAGCCACTAACTGTTGAGTGCGTCTACGAGCGCACGAACAGCCCTGACGGCCCTGTTGTAGTTTGTAATGGTGTACTCGGTAGCGTTCCACTCGGTATCTGTGAGTTGGAATAAGTGCATTTTGTTTCGGACGTCCCAAAGCCAGTTGAGGTCAGCTTGGAGCCCCGCGTCAATTACGCCATGGCGCTCAAGGTACTCCAGCCGCTTGGCGTAGTTTCCACCGCACTTTCCCTTCAGGTGTGCCTTTGTGACGCTCTCGACAATGGTGCCAAGCAGAAAGAACTGAAGCTTTAGCACCATTTCCTTGGCCAGACCTGATAGGTCAGTTCTAACCAATAGCCAATGCTGTACGTCGGAGAGTAGAACGGTATACGCGAGATTACTCCTCAGATGCTTTTCCGTTAGGAATGAGAACCTCGCCTTTTGATCCGCGGCAAGCCGAAGAAAGCCCCTGGGGAATCGGATCTTCGCCGGTTTCGCGAAGTCTCTACCCGCGTAATCCTGGATTTGCTGGATTAGGTCATTAACCTTCTCGACAGCGTCAGCCAGTTCTTTGTCGTTTCTGATGGCCATGGCTTTAGTGGCTAACGTTGGAGCTAAAGCCGCGGCCCGTCAGGGCCGTCGGGCTTTCAGCGACTG
>CAZKPL010000103.1:0-6075 GCA_964554625.1 uncultured Nitrosomonas sp.
AGGTGGGTCAGTTTTAGATTGTCGTTAGTGGGTCAATTTAACATTGCCGGTGACACTATATCAGTACGAGTCCGCCAAATGGCTTGGAGTCAGCACCCAGGGCATCAATCACGCTTTAAGGCGTCTGGGCGTGATTGATGAAAAAACTCTGCGTCACCCAAGGGCCAGCGAAGAAGAGTAGCGCATCTTCCAAGAAAAAATTGAAGGCTATGAACGCGAGGGCTGCGTCATCGTCTCTATTGACGAGAGTGGTTTTGCTCATAATATGCCACGAACACATCGGATGCGCCCATTGGCAAGCGGTGTCACGGTGTGCGTAATGGGCATGCAAGAGGCCGAACCGATGCCATCGGCGCTTTGATCGAGAAGGCGCTCCTGACTGCGGGCCTGTTCACAGCCAATATCCACGCCGATATCTTCCATGCGTGGGTTAGGCAGCACCTTTTGCCCAAACTCCCGCCCGCTTGCGTGATCGTCATGGACAACGCGACATTCCACAAACGACAGAATATCAAAACCGTTTTTGCCAATGCCGGGCGCACCCTTGAATACTTGCCGTCTTATTTTCCAGACTTCAGTGACATCAAAGCAAAATGGGCTCAATCCAAAGCAATCAGAAAAAAGGAAGAACGCTCCATCGGGCAACTCTTTACCGCGTATGCACTTTAAATCATTTTATATGTGATATGTGATTAGATATATGTCGCGGGATTAAATAATCGACACAATCATTAAGGGTTGTGATCTTCGGGTAATCAGCCTCAGGAATCTCGATTCTGAAGGTTTCATGAAGGCCAACAACGAAGTTCAAAAAATCCATCGAATCGATATCCAGTTGATCGCGAAAGCTTACATCCGGCTTGATGTTTTCCAGATCTGCTTCTGGGGCGATTTCTCCGAGAATACGGAGAGTCGTGGCTCTGATTTCTTCTCTGTCGAGATTGAATGTCGTCATAGCTTGCCTGGCTCCTGGAGGAATCGCTCAACTGCGGAAAGAAACAAACCACCCCGATGGCCGTCGGTGACACGATGATCAGCTGAGAGTGTCGCCGTTATCACTGGCCTCGCAACAACTTGTCCATTGACGAGCCATGGACGCTCGACAATTTTTCCAAACCCTACTATCGCGGTCTGTGGAGGGTAGATCACGGCAAAGGTTGACTCAACACCTTGCTCGCCGAGACTGGTCACTGTAATTGTTGGATCAGATAATTCTGACGCGCGTAGCACTCCTGCTCGCGCCCGCTTCACAAGGCTTCGGAAATTCTGCATCAGATCGTTGAGATTTTGTTTGTCTGTATCGTGCAACGCCGGGGCAACCAAGCCTCCACCTCGCAATGAAATCGCCACTCCGACATGAATCGCCTGACTCTGAATGGATTGCTTTTCTTTCCAAAGAGAATTCAGCTCAGGTACTTCACGCAAGGCCAAGGCCACAGCCTTGAGCAATAACACGCCATACAATAACCGATCTGAAACAGACCGTTTGACATTCTCCGCAACCAACCAGGCAATCGCAGATCCCATATCAATTGTTGTGCTTAAGTAGTAGTGAGGAATCTCACGTTTCGAACGGGCCATCGCTGCGGCGATAGTTTCGCGCATCCAGACTTGGCGAGCAGATTTCTCTCTCGGTTCCTCCCAACAGCCCGTTGCAGTCTGTAGCGTGCCGGAGGAAGGAGAGGGCTCAGTGAGAAGAGGCTTTTCCTCGCCTTTTGCCGTGTGCTCGATATCTTCGCGTGTAATCACTCCACCAGGACCAGTCCCCTGAATGCCGGTGAGATCGATCCCAAGATCGTGAGCAAGTTTTTTTGCTGCTGGGGAGGCTTTTAGATGCCCCCCCTCCAGGGAAACTCCTGGCAACAGTGGCGTCTCCGCTTGAACTGTCGGTGCCACCGAGACGTCTGTCGGCATTCCAGTAGAAGGTGTTTCGATAGCTTCCGTCAAGCCCTTCTCTTCCTCGCGAATCAATGCTAAGACAGTTCCAACCGGAACTTCAGTCAAAGGCTCCACCAGAATTTTCTCAAGCATGCCGGTAGCGAAGGATTCGACCTCGATAACACCCTTGGATGTTTCAATCTCCGCAAGAATCTCTCCTTTCTTAATGAACTCTCCTGGTCTCTTCAACCATCTCACAAGAGTTCCCTCGCTCATATCAGCCCCGAGAGTCGGCATCACAAACTTAGCCATAGATCAATTCTTTAACTGCCTTCACAATTGTAACAGGTTGGGGTAACGCCGCATCTTCCAGATGTTTAGGATAAGGAATCGGCACCTCTGCGCTGCACACGCGCGCAACCGGTGCATCAAGTTCGTAAAATGCTCCCTCCATAATCTGTGCACTAATTTCCGCTGCAAAGCTTCCCGCCCGCCAGGCTTCATCGATGATCACAGCGCGATGAGTTTTGGCGACTGAAGCAAGAATCGTTGCAGTATCCAAAGGACGTAACACGCGCAAATCGATGACCTCGGCACTAATCCCCTCAGATGCCAATTGCTCGGCCGCTTGCATGACCTTCCACAGCGAGCCACCAAATGTAATAAGTGAAATATCTTTACCCTGGCGGCTGATCGCCGCATGCCGGATATCTACCGCCCCTTGGGTTTCTTCAACTTCACCTTCCATAGCATAAAGGACCGCATGTTCAAAAATGAAAACAGGATCAGGCTCCCTCAACGCCAAAAGCAGCATATTTTTGGCATCAGTCACTGTCGCCGGCGCCAACACTATGATCCCGGGGATATGAGCATACCACCCTTCGAGACTATGTGAATGTTGTGCGGCTACTTGTCGTCCCGCCCCAGTCGCCATCCGCACCACCAGCGGCACACTGAATTGACCTCCAGACATGTGCCTGATCGTCGCCGCATTGTTCACGATTTGATCCAGCGCCAAAAGACTGAAATTCACCGTCATTACCTCAACGATCGGGTGCATGCCGCCCAGCGCCGCCCCGATGCCAGCACCGACAAAGGTTGATTCAGATAACGGTGTATCACGCACACGCTCAGGGCCAAATTCCTGCAGCAGCCCATGGCTGCAGGCATAAGTCCCTCCATATTTCCCGACATCTTCTCCCATGAGAAACACACGAGGATCACTCTGCAGTGCCTCACGCAAGCCTGCGCGTACAGCTTCACGGTAAGTAATTTTGGTCATGGCGTATATACATCCTTCTTTAAATCTTCAACCGGCTCCCAGGCACCGGCCTCGGCATAAGCCACAGCTTCCATAATTTCAGCAGCAACCAACGCATCCATCTCGGCCTGCTCCTCATCCGTCAACAGCCCCCATCCACGAAGCCGCGCCTCATACGTGGCAATCGGATCCCGCTTCTTCCATTCTTCGACTTCCTGCTTATTGCGATAGAGTTCAGGATCATACATAGAGTGAGCACGAAAACGATACGTACGACATTCCAGCAAATAAGGTTTATTTTTTCCCCGGATCGATGCCACAGCTTTTTCTGTTGCCTGCTCGACAGCCAATACATCCATCCCGTCCACTGCTTTACCCAACACACCCTGCCCCTCCGCTTTCTTCGTAATGTCTACCTGCGCTTGATGACGTGAAAGGGCCGTCCCCATGGCATAGAGATTATTCTCGCATAGAAACAACACTGGCAGTTGCCACAAAGCGGCAAGATTCAATGACTCATGAAATTCTCCTTCTGCCACCGCCCCATCCCCAAAAAAGCAAGCCGTTACCCGTGATCGCCCCTGCATTTTGTCTGCTAGCGCCAATCCCACGGCTAACGGCAATCCTCCACCAACGATCGCCAGCCCACCATAAAATCGCCGGGATGTATCAAAGAAGTGCATGGATCCCCCTCGCCCACGGCTACACCCATTCGCCTTACCATAGAGTTCCGCCATCAAGGATCTCATTGGAATCCCTCGCGCAAGAGCTTGCCCATGTTCTCGAAAGTTTGCTACCACTGCATCCTCTGGCGTCAAGGATTGCATGACCCCTGCTGCTACGGCCTCTTCACCATTGTAAAGGTGCAAGAACCCACGGATCTGGCCAAGACTATAGAGTTCAGCTGATTTTTCCTCAAAACGGCGGATGCGCAGCATTTCTCGGAGAAGTTTTAAAGCATGCTCTCGTGTCAGGTCTTCTGGTAGTGATGCATATCGTTTGGCAAAAGTCATGAGTCCCCCTCCAGTGTTGAAGTATCACCTTCCGGTAATCCCAATTCTCTTGCTTTCAGCAAGCGCCTCATGATTTTGCCGCTCCGTGTTTTTGGCAAGGTTGTTAAAAATTCAATTTCTTTCGGCGCCACGACTGCCCCCAGCCTTGTTCTCGCAAATCCAAGTAATTCTCGTTGTAACTCGTGACTTGCTAGATAACCGTCTCTCAGTGAGACGAACGCCTTTACAAGCTCTCCCGCTACCGGATCAGGCTTGCCGATAACACCAGCCTCAGCCACAGCTTGGTGTTCTATCAGGATGCTCTCTACTTCAAAGGGGCCGATCAAGTGGCCGGAAGTCTTGATGACATCATCAGCGCGGCCAACGAACCAAAAGTATCCATCCTCGTCTCGTTTAGCTAGGTCACCTGTGAGATACCAGCCACCAGCGAAACACTTCCGGTAACGCTCCGGTTCATTCCAATAAGTGCGAAACATCGATGGCCACCCCGGACGGAGCGCGAGCTCCCCTTGTACATCGGGATCCAGAATTTCTTCCACGCTCCCATCACCTTTCTTCCGGACGACAGCTGCTTCAATCCCTGGTAACGGCCGTCCCATCGAACCAGGTCGAATATCCATCGAAGCATAATTTGAAATCATAATTCCGCCCGTTTCCGTCTGCCACCAATTGTCATGAAATGGAACACCGAAAGCTTTCTGCCCCCAAACTACGGCTTCTGCATTCAGTGGCTCTCCTACACTGGCAAGAAATCGGAGAGCCCTCAGATCATAGCGGCGGACTACGTCGATTCCGGTCTTCATCATCATACGAATTGCCGTTGGAGCCGTATACCAAACCGTTACCTTCTGATCATGCAGAATGTGGTACCACCGTTCGGCGTCGAAATCGGCCTCATTAATGATACTTGTCACGCCATTTGTAAGAGGCGCAATAATACCGTATGACGTGCCCGTGACCCACCCTGGATCCGCAGTACACCAAAAAATATCTTCAGGATGTAAATCCAGCGCTAATTTGCCTGTTATATGATGAGCGACAACTGCCTCATGAACATGAACCACTCCTTTAGGAATCCCGGTCGTGCCACTTGTGAAATGTAACAAAGCCATGTCATCTGGCTCTGTGGATTCAATCGTAAATTGGTTTGAAGCTTGCTCCATCATCCGGCTATAATCCTTGGTTTCCGGCACATTCGTTAGTTTATGCTGATCACCGATGAGGAGGATATGTTGGAGATAAGGCAACGAGGCACGGATCCCCGCAATCTTTCGCTGGTAGAGTGACTCTGTCGTCACTAAGACGTTGGCCTGGCCAATGGCCATGCGTGTGCGAATCGGCTCCGGACCGAAAGCGGAAAATAGTGGACAAAAAACACTGCGGTTTTTCAGGACGCCGAGTGCAACAATATGGAGCTCTGGAATGCGCCCGGTCAACACAAACACTCGATCGCCTTTGCTAACACCAAGCACTTGCAGTACGTTGGCAAAGCGATTCGTCATCTCCAGAAGTTGGGCATAGGTATAATTTTTGATCGTGCCATCCTTCCCGATCCAGCGAAGCGCCAAGTGATCGCGTCGACTCCCTGCTCCATGCCGGTCAACCGCTTCATGAGCAATGTTTAATCCTTGCCCCTTTGGAAGTCCATCCAGTTCACGTCGTGCATTTCCCCACGAAAATGATGCGTATGCCTTCTGATAATTCTCAAGATAGGGCATCACATGCCACCCTGTGGCTGATTTGATGATAGGTTTCCAACTCATCATCCCCTCTCCTTCATACATGGTCAACGCAAGACATACGCCATGAAAATATTACATCAAATCCAACGATCTTTGTTATTTCTCAAGCACAGCAAGACCTGCCTGTAAGAACCTGTTTAAAAATCTTTTACGCAGCAAAGCAGAATAAGTCAGTTTGTTG
>CAZKPL010000104.1:0-5810 GCA_964554625.1 uncultured Nitrosomonas sp.
TATCAACAAACATTCCCAAGTGTCTAGCCAGAGAATCAAGCGCCCTGATCTTATCGCAAAGCTTAATCTTCTTCGTGACACCAGCTGGCATACCGTCGCTTCCGGTTTCCTGCGTGACTTCAAATGATTGCAGAGTAGCAGCCGAGTCAGCATCGAGCAGAGGAATAGGAACCAGGTTCCCTGTCGAATCATAAAATTTGCGAGGATCAACAAACGCGATTTTCGCGTATTCCGCCAGAACCCTCTCTTGCGTTATTTGCGTCTTCTCCATTAATTGTCTAATCCTTTCAAGAAGATACGACGAAATCTTTACATTTCTTAATAAACGTGCAGCAATAACTGCGGCTGAATGAGCGCTATATCCAGCCGCCTTTGCAGCCCTAGTACCGTTATGATCAACAAGATATTCCTCGCAGAAAAGCTTCTGCATTTCATTTAGATCATATCCTGTTTTGTGCCCAGGTATTACAGCCACACACCTACTTAACCTTATATTCTAAAACAACAACAGTAACCTTGCTATCAGACTGCAATCCGCGCACCTTGGCCGCAAGCTCAGCATTCCCATAGTCCTCGTATATTTCACCAAGGGTCTTTCCATCTTCCCCGACCAGGCCATACCCGTATTGCTTGTATTCGCTCATAATCCTCCCAAATATAACGTCATACCATCCATTCAAGCTAGACAACGCCGAGCTCAATCTCTTTCTTAATTTCTCTAAAGCTTCTTTCAACCATTTCCAAGCCTCCTTCACTTTTAATAACTCCTTTTATCCATAAAACTTCCTCACGAGATGGCTTATAGTAATCCATCACAAACTCAAATAATTCAATAAACTCACCATTCAACTTATTCTCCAAATTCTGACACCGCCACCCTCGGCACGAGTAACAAATTTCTTCGCAGGATTTGAACGCATTCCAAGGCTGTGTGAATATCTTTGCATTTTTAGAGACGTCTCGCCACTATACCACACACTACTACCAATATCCATCCTCGCGAATGGATGCTTAGGCGGTCGACCAACAATATTACATACATTACCAGCCTGTCTCAATTTACTCATCGCGAGCTCCAACGCCACCAATTACCACGCACAACGACAAATTTACATACCCTTCCTGGCAGCCATGCATGTCAACATACTTAATAATCCCAATAGCAGTCCTTCCGGTCGGTACAAAAAGCCCATTACCAAGCTGCCCCTCGCGAAACACAATCTCATCCCCAACTTGATAGCACCTGTCGTTGTACCTGCACTGCGCGGTCATTTTACCATCAACAAAATCCTGAAAATACCGTACATCCATTTTAAGCTCATGTTTCATTTCAATATTCTCCCATAAAACGACTATTATCGTAGTCCTCGTAGCCAGTATCACAATACGCTATAACATCTGGCTTACTCAATTTTGTAGCAATAGCCGAGGCCGCACCACAACTAAACCAGATGACAACCCTACTCATTAATATCCACCAGCTCAAATAAAAATCAGATAACAAACACCTGGAACAACAAACACAGAGCAAACTATCACGCGATTGACATATCCCAATACCGCAATCCCCATTCTTTTATACTCCCTCCACAAATTAATAACTCTACCACATCCAGACCGAATCGTCTGAAGGTGCAAAATTGCCTGGTCTCCAAGAAACTGGGCCTTGTTTTCTGATAGCATCATTTAATTGGTTAATGGCATCAAGAACTTCTGCTGGCAATTCTTGACCCTCAGCCAAATCATCGAACCAATGATCTTCATCGATTTCACTAAGATATACTGGCTCGCAAATGATTAGTCGAAGTGAATCCGGGGCACACTCGTTTTCTTCGCAGAAATCAGCAAGATCATCTATGTCTTGGAAATACCTGTCTTTATTTTGTGAATACAGCATGTCTGTGCCATTCCACTCTTCGCGTGGCATTGCTTTCCATCTTTCAATGTAATGCTTAATCAAGCATGGATCGCATCTCAAGCTTCCTCTGACAGGAATCAAAGATTCACATCCGGCGCATTTGATATGAGTGCATCCATCGTACCTTGCCATGCGCTCATTATTCCCATAAAATGACCCCAATCTGGACACCCATCCCGTTGCGGTCCCAATACTTGCAGCCTCCGGTGAATCGTAGGGGATTATCTTCTCTTCATTGCTCATCTATTTACCTCCACTATTAAAAATATGTTGACACGTATACATCACTATAAATCAAGACAACCAGGTATTTAGCGCAATCTCGTATTGATTTCCTCCGGTCTCCAAATCTCTGTTCATACTCGCACAGAACATTTCTGCTGTGACTTCCAGAGCGCATTGCCACGTTCCTTCACCAGTGTCCACATCCACCACTTCATAAGCCTCTCTATACCCAATCACTTCTCTTTTAAGCAAGCTCTTGAAGACTGGCACTTCAACTTTTTCAACTTTGTACATTTTTACTCTCCTTGGTTAGTTTGTGTTACTCGATGTGTTCATTATACGTAATTCTAAATAATATGAAAGCACTTTTAAATAAAATTCAATCCAACAAACTTTCCGTAACATTTTCCTGAGCAAAAAATGTAGCGCCCCTCCTTCTTAAAATCATCATAGGAACCGGCCTCACCACATTCTGAACACTCCACCACCCCATCAAATTCTTCGTACTCGGCGAAGACGCCAGCTGTAGGAAACTGCAGTACCGTTGGGTCTATAATTTCGCCAGCGGTGGTCTTGCACCACCAATGTTGCTGCTTCCCCCAAATCGGACAGTGATAGTATCCTCTTACTACTTACAGCCCTGTATTTTCTCTTGCAAGAGACTCTGACATCTCTTTGCATTTTCCCCTGTATTTCTCGTAATTGCTCATGTCTTGACTCATCCTAAATCATTAATTCTGGTCGCCTCTATATTTCCAGTCTCTTCATTAAAGTAAATATCCCATTTTCCAGGCAGAACCACTCTATCAACGAACGATGGCAATTCTATAAATGGAGAATCAATAATATAACTATAAAAATAATTAGATAAAATTATGCTTTCAGCGTCAGGAGTTGCTTTTATTTTCTTTCCAATCTGCTCCACGGCTCCATCTGCTATCAATCTATCTATCACTCCAGAAGCAGCATCAAATGAAATTCTTTTCCCAGTTGCTTGGGAAATAACCATACTTTTATATTTTCCATTCGGTCCACAAAGACCAATTATTCTTAAAGCTATTTCTCTCATCACCATCCCAATATATTCAATCAAGCATCAAATCGATGTGAGCGCATTATTACATATTTTTGTAAAAAATAAAAATTAATAACGCTCCGCACACTATTGACGACTATCTGAATGCATGTCATAATGCGCTTAAACCACCCGTCCAATAACACCCTATTTTAGAGTATTAATATGTCCTCTTTTTAGGCATTAAAAAAGGGCATTTCTGCCCTTATTTTTTTTCCATTCGTTTTTCCGATGCATCGGAACTTTTAAACCCTTGATTCTGCTACGTTTTCCGTAAGTTCCGATGTTCCGACGATCCGCGAAGCCAAACTTTCTTTTCATCGTCGCCGATCGCCGAGCATCGGAACTATCGGAACATCGGAAAAACCTTTGTTTCCAACCACTTACAAATTTCCATCATCGGAAATCCATCGGAAACCGTTGGAAAAACTACCTCTAAAACCGCAAAAATATCAGCAACTTATTTAACAATAGATATTTTCTTTCCAACTCTTGATACTACACCAGTCTCCACTAATTTGCTAATAAATTCTTTCAACCTGGAACGATCCAGGCCCTTGCATTTAAGTCTATCTATCACCCTGGTTTCGTATGCATCACCATTGTTTTTGAGATACTCTACAACACGCTCTTTGAGAGAATCAAAAACATCCTCTTTAGATGCTCCATGCTCCATGCCAACCGCGGTTTTGACCAGACTGACTTTATAAGTAATGTCATGGTATATATATGCTGCTGCCCACTTGACATGCTGCAGTGTGCGCTCGCCACCGTCGGCTATAGCCAGGATTGTTGAAATCTTGCTGATAAACTCGTAGGCGCGCCTGGCAAGTGATTCATATCCTGTGTTTTGCTTATGCCACTCGGCAAAAGAGTGCTGCCACTGGAGTATGTCGTCAAGCATATTCCTGGCATCCACCCTGGTATTGATAAGCTCCGGCTCTCCGTAATACTCTATTCGATCGCTCGATCCGTCATACACGCCCTGGTCGGCTATGGCCAGCATTTGCAGGTCGTAAGGGAACTCCTCGCGCGCTGGTTGCTGTGGAGCCGGATTTGTCTCTGGTTCTGAAATAACAATGGTGCGATTCAAAAACCCATTTTTAACCATGTCTACAGTCACGCTGCCTATAAACGTCTCCATGGTAGTTAATCCAATAAGCGACAAAAATGGCCTACGTATACCTCCGGTACTGACAAGATCATTAAGTCTATATATCAATTTCTCAACTCTTGACTTAAACCTCCCGCTTCTATCTTCATTGTCATCGATCTTTTTGTTGCAATACGCTACCTCATTCTCAATTAATTTTTTTATCTCTCGCCTAACATCGCCCGATATCTGTGCAACCCCATCCGCTTTTGTATACAGCGCCATGATCTCTTTTATCACGGAATCCAGATAAGACGCTCCACCACCCCTTGCCCCATTGATAACGCGCAGCACCTCACCGAACTCATCAATACAGTAATTAGCTGGCTGATGCTCGATAAGATTACGCATGATTTCCTGCTTACTCTTGATGTCACCGTGTATCGTTGCGCCCATCCCAGCCGAGCGCATTATCTTGGCGTAACAGTTAAGGATGTGCTCTTTCCCAGTACCGGTACCGGCTATACACACTGACAGCAGGTTAGTGGTAACCCCGGATATGTCATCCCTGTATCGCAACCCGCCAATATTTCCGACTGCTGACAACGCAGCAAGAACGGCCAATTTCCTGCGCTCATATCTTGATGTTTTGTTTATCCATCCGGTGATTTTTCCCACAAGACCCGGAGGACGCTCTAAATCAATCTCTGATGCATCGAACGGTAATTCCCATGGATTATTAGTATTGCCCTGGTCAAAATAAACGCTTGGAGAGAATTCTACTGGGCGCTCATATCCAAGCCCGGAAGCAATATGCGCCAAAGTGCCAATTGTGACCACCTCTCCAGACTTACCGAAAGACAGCCACTTTGAATCAGTCTCACCGGATTTGTACTTGCTTCCGCCAGCGCTCCACTTGTCCCATAGCGCCAGTCCGTCATCACTTCCACCAGTGCCATGGTGTATAGCCATTCCAACCTTAACCCATATGTCGTAGTGACAATCTGGATCAATGAACGACAGCATTTCTCCTATATAACCGCTATCCGCTCCGCAGCTGTCAGCAGCCCCACCATCGTCAGCAGTAACACCCGGTCTTCTCCTAAGCAAATCAATAAGTCCTGCTGGAGCCTTGTCTATCTCATAAGGATCGCCAACAACCGCAAGATACTTATTCCCGCTGGAATGAATTGACCCGGGGCCAACAACATAACCACTTGATTTGAAATCAATCCCTGGATACTCTCTCAATGATTGGGAAAGCATAACCCCGGAGCCATCACCCAGCCTAAAATACAAATGTTTTGATCCGCCCCCCGATCCTGTTTCTACAATGCATCCACATCCGGCAATCTCTGGCACATCAATCAACAATTTTTTATATGATTCCACTCCTCCGTTCCGCGCGTCAACATCTATAACCAGTAGGCCATCTACCAGCACCCCATAGCCTGTTTTAAACTCCCCGGCGTCTACCAGCGCCTGGTATTGATCATCAT
>CAZKPL010000105.1:0-5710 GCA_964554625.1 uncultured Nitrosomonas sp.
ATCGTCAGCCCATTTTCGGTACCGGTTGATGCGTCATTGGACATCAAGATAGGGGACATCTGCGATGAGGAGGAAATCAAACAAAAGCTTTTAAAATTTGAAGAACAGGTCATGAGTCTTTTTGCAGCAAATCTCGCTGTGGTGTTTTCACAGCTTGGTGAGCGTACATTATTAATTGATGCAAACTTGCGTTGCCCTCAGCAGCATGAAATTTTTAATTTAAGAAATAGACAGGGTCTATCTGATGTGCTGGCTGGCCGTGCGAGTGTTTCTGAAGTAATTGCAAAAATAGATTCATTTATTGATCTTTCCGTATTACCGGCAGGAACACTTCCGCCAAATCCTTTAGAGCTTCTTAACCGAAATGTATTTGACGAGCTGAACGATCAACTTGCTAATCAGTTTGATGTAATTCTTTATGATACTTTGGCTTTTTCAAGTGGCTCCGACGCGCTCGCTATTGCTGCACGTACAGATGGTGCATTGATAGTTGCTCATAAAAATAATACTCGCTTAAGCGATATTAATGAGATTAATGAGCAACTTAAATACAGCGGTACCGAAGTGGTAGGTTCTGTGTTGATTGACTTTTAGAAAAATAGATTATGTCCACTCTTGATTATCAAATGCATAGTTTAAAGTCGACTATTTCTGAATGGTGGCCAGTTCTGCTGGGATTGCTAATCTTATATGTACCCACTTTCTATGATCTTGCCAATGGAATGTGGTCTAAAGAGGAGCAAGCACATGGACCGATTATCCTATTACTTTCTCTCTGGCTTATTTATCGTAAGTGGGCGGAAATGATAAGTAAGAGTGAAGGAAAATCGGTTTCAATTTTGGGATGGACAGTTTTTTTTGTAGCTCTGATTCTTTATATCATTGGACGTTCGCAGCAGATATTAGTGTTTGAAATGGGTTCTTTCATATGGATACTTGCAGCTATTATCCTTATTAAACGAGGTTACGCAGCTTTGAAGGTTATGTGGTTTCCGCTATTCTTTTTGCTATTCATGATTCCATTACCTGGGCAAGTGGTTAGCTTACTTACTATGCCAATGAAGATGGCCGTTTCATTTGCGGCGGAGCATATTTTATTTTGGGCAAATTACCCAATTGCAAGAAATGGCGTTATCTTACAAATAGGTCAATATCAGCTTCTAGTTGCGGATGCCTGCGCTGGTCTTCAAACGTTGCTGACATTGGAGGCGCTTGGATTGTTTTATTTGAACCTTGTACATCATACCTCGGTATTACGCAATGTAACATTAGCTATTTTAATCATACCAATTTCTTTTACTGCTAACGTTATTCGCGTTATCGTGCTTACATTGATCACATATCACTATGGAGATGCGGCCGGACAAGGATTTTTACATGGTTTTGCTGGTATGGTTCTGTTTATTAGCGCATTAGTACTTATCCTGGGTGTTGATGCAGCATTGCAATATTTTATCAAAGTACAACCTATTAAGGTTTCGCGCTCTGCTATGAGTAACAGTTAATTATTTTGTATGGCTCTAGACTAGCAGAGATAATCTGTTAGTCTAGAAAGATGTTAAGAAATAGTAAATTAAGTGATTATTCTGTTAAAAAATAATTCAATGCTTTAGCATTGATATACCAGCCACAGCAAAGCGGCACTGTTGTTAGGGAAAAATCGTAATACGATCAATCGCTGGTATGGCATTTTTCGGCAAGAGATCTATCGCCTCAGACTGCCCTTAAAGACAAGTTGTTAGGTAGAGTGGAAGTTGATGAAAGCTATTTTGGTGCGAAACGGCATCGTGGCTATCACGGCAAACTCAAGCGTGACCGTGGTACATTAAAACAACCTGTATTTGGTGTGTTTGAACGAGATGGTAGGGTATACACCGAAATAGTGCCGGACTGTAAGCGCTTGACTTTACAAGCGGTGATACTGGGTAAAGTGTCCATTGAAAGTGTCATTTATAGTGACGGTTGGCGTGGCTATAATGGTTTGGTAGACGTAGGATACTCAAAGCATTTTCGTGTATCTCACGGTGATAATGAGTTTGCTCGTGAAGGGCATTGCCATATTAATGGCATCGAATCGTTTTGGAGCTTTACCAAGCGGCGGCTGGCAGAGTTTAACGGCGTGTCAGCTAATTTTGAGCTGCATTTAAAAGAATCAGAATGGCGCTGGAAAAAACATCCTGATGAGCTTGCCAGTGAACTATGGCAACTCATCAGATATTATTAATCTTTCTGCTAGTCTAGAGCCTTTGTATTTATACAAGATAATGGTTATTTATATTAATATCAATAAGTCGGTTTAATAAATAGAGAAAAGATAGAATGAAAAAGTCGCTAATTGTCAGTATTTTTCTGGGTATATTGATGGTGACGTCTGGTGCTTTAACTAAAGCATTAACTCCGACTAAAAAGATTGCAGATCAGCAAGAAAAAATTGATCTTGAAATCATGATTCCCATCGAGTTTGGAGATTGGCGTATCGATAGATCTATTATTCCGCTGCAAGTGGATGCTGAAACACAGGCTATGCTTGACAAAATATATAATCAAACATTGTCAAGGACTTACGTGAACTCTCTAGGTGAGCGTATTATGCTTTCTGTGGCTTATGGTGGTGATCAGAGCGACAATTTAGCAATGCATAAACCCGAAGTATGCTACTACGCGCAAGGTTTTGAGATAACAAAAATTTTTTCTGATGAATTACTTACACAATATGGAAAGCTGCCGATTAAGCGTTTGTTAGCGGTTAAGGGATACCGTAATGAGCCAATTACCTACTGGGTAATAATCGGTAATAAAGCCGTCTTATCCGGTATTGATGAGAAATTGCGACAACTACGGTATGGCTTGACTGGAGTGGTACCTGATGGTATGTTGGTGCGTGTATCAGCTATCGATCATGATGAAGATAAAGCCTACCGTCTTCATACAACTTTTATTCAAGATTTGCTGCCAGCAATTAATCACAAAGAGCGCACTCGATTGACGGGGGAGGAGTGAAGAAAAATAGATCACTGTATCTCTTCGAGTTAATTCTTTGCTCTTTGGGGCGTAAAATATTTAAGTGAGCGAATATTTCCTAAACGACATAATGTGTTGTGCTGATATATCATCATCTTGTGTTTCTTGTGAAATATCGGCGTGCTGTATTTGATAGTGCAATAGACGAGGTACCGCGTGATGTTTATCTTGGAAACTAGAAAAGCGTTACCAGCTAAAATTTCTAGGTATAAGAATGGACAAGGATCATATGCACTTTCTGATGCAATTAGCCAAGCTAGAGTGTTATGAAATTGGTAACACTGATCAAAAGTATCACAATCCGAGAGATATTTCATTCGTGTCGACATATCGAAAAAATAGCTTTGGAGTGGGGAATTTTTGGATTAATCAGTATTTCTCCAGTACTGTTGGTCGTCATGGCGATGAAGATACAATCGAAATTATGTAAAGGATCAAGAGTAAGAGTAAGAGTATCAGAAATCAAATAAAGATAGACAGTTGGTTTTGTTCAAGCTCCAGATACCTCACCTCTTGGAGCGAGTTCTTCATTAAGAAGAGTAAATTTGTAATACTGAGGCCTCTATATTACTAACAAGATGAGTTTGCGATGCTCGATTGATGTTTAATGATGAATTGTGGTCAAAACTGGAGAGGATTTTGCTTCAAGGCGTTTATAACAAGCGTAATTTGTACCTACGCTAGAGGGATTATATCGAATAAGAGTGAGGTGGCCGGCGAGACTTACCGAATTTGTTGTTGGAATTCTATCGAATCTCTTTCAGAATACAGTCAACTAACTGATATATACCATAGATAGCTGGACTTGACAGATTAAATCGACCGGAAATGTTAAATTAGCGTTTATTTCTGGTTGAAATAGTGGATTTATCGATGCTTAGTCCATCAGTACTTTCTTCCATCAACCCAGCTAATTTGAAACTAATCTGCTTTTGTAACTTAATTCCTCTGATTCTTGCTGAAAGCTAGATGGAAATGCTTGACATGAGTTCAACGAAGTATTTTCGGCATTACACGGAGGGGATGGGCACACACTGAGTAGCACACCAATCCGGTTGATGGTTTGTTTATTAATCCCCAAGCTGAATCGTCCCCACATTCTGGTGAACTATTCCACCAGACACAACGAGAGCAGATCAATCTGAAGCATCCGTTGGTACGCCTGGTCGACTTGATCGAATGGAATCGCATTGATGCAGTGTGCGCCAGTCACTTCAAGTCAGAACGCGGCTCCGGCCAGCTAGTTCGCCGTGTTTGATTGTCGACTTATTGTATTTGCAGCATGTGTTTGATTTATCGGATGAGGAAGTGGTAATCCCCTCGAAATTAACAGGATTTAAAAGTAGAATTTTCATGTAATTTAAAGACAGGAGATTCTGCAATGAAGAAATCGAAGTTTAGTGATAGTCAGATCATGGCGATACTCAAACAAGCTGAGGCAGGCGTACCGATACCTGAGCTGTGCCGAGAACATGGAATGAGCAATGCGACATTTTACAAATGGCGTAGCAAATACGGCGGTATGGATGCATCGATGATATCCCGGCTCAAAGAATTGGAAGAAGAGAATCGACAGCTGAAAAAGATGTATGCCGAAGAGCGGTCAAAATCGGAGTTACGCAAGGAAGCACTGGAAAAAAAGTGGTAGCGCCCTGGCAGCGGCGCGACATGGCAAAACAAATTGTTACGCAAAAAAAGATCAGTATCCGTCTAGCCTGTGATATCTATGGTATCAGCGAGACCTGCTACCGTTATCGGCCCAGTCTCAGCGTTGATAACCGTATTATTGCTGATTGGTTGCTGCGGTTGACACACAACCAGCGAAACTGGGGTTTTGGTTTATGTTTTCTGTACTTGCGCAATGTGAAGGGTTTTTCCTGGAATCACAAGCGTGTTTACCGCATTTATCGGGAGTTGGAACTGAATATGCGGATCAAGCCTAAAATGCGGCTCAAACGCGACAAACCAATGACACTAGTGGTACCGTCAACAATCAACGAAACCTGGTCAGTGGACATTATGCGTGATCAGCTGGAAGACGGTCGCAGCTTTTGACTATTGAATATACTGGATGACTGCAATAGGTATTGAAGTAGATTTTTCCATATCAGCAGAACGAGTCATACGTAGTACGCTGAACCATCTGATCGAATAGCGTGGCAAGCCTAATCGGATACGTTGTAACAATGGCCCTGAATACATCAGTGGCACAATAGCTGCCTGGGCGGCCAAGAATGGAATACAGCTGGAATTCATTCAGCCAGGTAAACCTCAGCAAAATGCCTACATTGAACGTTACAACAGGACCGTGCGTTATGACTGGTTGAGCCAGTATTGCTTTGAATCAATTGCCGAAGTTCAGGACTACGCAACAAAATGGCTGTGGATCTATAATCACGAACGGCCTAACACGGCCATTGGGAGAATAACATCATAACAAAAGCTCGCTCAATTAGGGCGTTAACCTCTACTTTTAACCTCGGTTAAGAATGGGGGGATTGCCATTTGGTGAAATTACCCGTAGAGTAGTTAGTGATTGTTTTGCGGCCCTTTGGTTTGATTGCCAAGTTTACCTATTGGAGAAACGATAGTTGAATCGTCCCGGGTTTTCCGGAGATAAAATGGTTTGAGAGTAGGAGAAGATGAGGGATCAAATCAGTTATTCACTGGAGGTACGAGAACGAGCGGT
>CAZKPL010000106.1:0-5665 GCA_964554625.1 uncultured Nitrosomonas sp.
TAAAGAGCGGAAAAAGTATCGTTACGAACACGTGATGATACCTTTTGATAAGCTAAAATCATTACCAGATGTAACCTCTATCTCAAACCGGGAATAACCTGTGAACAATTGGATGCTGTCGCATCAAGGATGAGCGATAAGGAGGCTGCCGCAGCACTCAATAAGGTGCGACAGGCATTATTCCAATCCATTGCCGATGCACTCAGGCAATCTGCTTAATGATGCAATGGTAAAATACCAATGAAACATTTTCTAATCAGACCAAAACAGAATCAAGTTCGAATACTCAAATTCAACAGCCTTCTTTCAGGTTCATTTCTGTATTGGAAAATACTCTAACCGGCAGCCCTCTCTTAATTAATCCTAAATCCCTATTTAGGTTAATTGAGTCATGTTCAATATTGGCGCAGCCATTAACAACCGTCCTTATTTCTCCTTTTATCAAAAACAAATTAGATAGTTATAAAGCAGATACTTACCGAAATAAAAGAGTTTTTCAGCCAAATACCAGAACTAAAGTTCAACACATTGCTACCGTTTTAGTAGTGACCGACAAAGGCTAATCCATCGTGAGGCAGCAACTTCAAGCTTTCAGTCCTTATATAAATAAGGATAGTGAGGCAACCAAAATTCTGAGAACTGCATCACTTCTCTTTAATTAAGTGCTTGTTCCGTTACCTGAGTCAGTATTTTGATTTTATTTTGACCATCAAGGAGTATCTCTATGCAGAATCCTGAAAATCATTGCTACACACCCAGCAGTATTTCTTTCATTACTCGATCAATTATTTTGACTGCTCTTCTTCTATTAAGTCTTATCGGCATAGGTCATGCAGAAGCAATCGAAGAAAAAGAATCAATTACCGCTCGAACAGTCGACACCGAATCTGTAGCCAGCTGGGCAAAAGGGCGTTTATTGGTGCTGCCCCGCGCTGGCCTACCCGAGCAAGAATCCGACAACGCATTCAAGCCACACGGCGGGATCAAAGCTAAACATCGACTAGAAAAATTGAACGTTCTCATATACGATCTGCCAGATGGCGTTGATGAAGTCAAAGTTCTTAACAAACTCAAAAAGGATCGGAGGTTTAAGGATATCGAGCTGGATATGCTGGTTGCAGCCGATCAGACCGTAACTGATCCTACATTCAGTAGCAGTTGGGCATTGCCAAAAATTGGTGCTCCCACTGCCTGGGATATTTCCAACGCAGATGGAATCACCATCGCCATACTCGACACCGGAGTAGACAGCAACCACCCTGATCTAGCCGCCAACATAGTGCCGGGATGGAATGTCTATAACAACAACGCTGATACTACCGATGTACATGGTCATGGTACCAAAACTGCCGGAGTTGCAGCCGCTTCGGCTAATAATGGTATAGGTAGCGCAGGTGTAGCCTGGAGCGCCTCGATCATGCCGATACGTATTGCAGATGCAAATGCCTATGCCTATTTCAGCACAATGGCAAGCGGTATCCGCTGGGCAGCCGATAATGGTGCCAAAATTGCCAACATCAGTTATTCTGGTGCTGCTGGCAGCTTAACAGTGCAATCGGCTGCGAATTACATGCGTAGTAAAGGTGGGATTGTCGTCGTTTCTGCTGGCAATACCGGTGGCTATCTCAATTATGCAGCCAGCGACTCGTTGCTAGCCATTGCCGCCACCAGCAGCAGTGACGTACGTGCCAGCTGGTCAAGCTATGGACCTTTCGTAGATTTTGCGGCTCCTGGTGTCAGCATTTATACCACTACTCGAGGCGGCAGTTACGGTTATGTATCAGGAACCTCCTTTTCCAGTCCGATTGTCGCCGCCACAGCAGCACTGATGCTATCAGCCAACAGCAATCTAACACCCACAGATGTCGATCAGATTCTCAAATCTACTGCAATTGATCTGGGCACAACCAGCTATGATCAGTACTACGGTTATGGACGTATCGATGCCGCCAAAGCAGTTAAGACCGCTTGGACGAAGATCAGCGTGGATAGCCAGGCACCGATTATCAGCATCACCTCACCAACTGGCGGGCAACAGGTATCGGGTATCGTTGCGGTTGATGTCAATTATTCCGACAACCAGGGCGTCGTCCGGGTCGATTTATATGTCAATGGCCAGAAAATCATTACCGACAGCCAGGCGCCTTATTCCTTTGCATGGGATACCACAAAACTTGCCGATGGCACATATAATCTTACTGGGCGCGCTTACGATGCCGCTGGAAATGAAGGTATCTCAACCAGCGTTCTGGTAACTGTCAAGAATGCTGTGTTATCAGCTTCACAAGACAGTCCGAGCAAACCAGTGATCACGTCCTTCAATCTCACTGACGGCATGAAAACCTCTCACAAGCAGAAAGTGAGCGCAACAGCGGATGATGACCAAGCAATCACTCGAATCAGCTTGCTCATTAATGGGAGTGAAGTCGCTGTGAGCCATAACAACTCACTCAACTACACTTGGGATACTTGGCGAAGCGCACCCCGAGGCTCTTGGCTGTCCGTAACAGTGGAAGCTGCTGACTCAGACGGCAATAAAACAAGCCAGACAGTTAATGTGCAGAATTAAGAAACTTCATTTTCCATTTGAATAATAAAAAAACGCCCTGAGGGGCGTTTTTTTATTATTGTCGGAAATATTTACACCAAGAAGCGGTCAATTCCAGGCAACAATAATAATACTTTTAGATTCATGCCATTACATATTAGGCACGATTCATGCTTTATATTTTATATAAGGAGGATTCCTTAAATAATCTGCTTTTAAATATGAGGGAATAATAATAAATCATGAAATCAAAATTAATAATCGGTGTAATGGGATCGATCATCGCCGCATCGCTAAGCATATCGACTGCTCACGCCTTCACAATTGATACGTTTTTAGATTCAGCCAAGCAGGGTTCACTGGAATTGCCTAGTTCTGGTGACGCGGATGAACTTGCTTTTATCAGAAATGTAACTGGCGACAATACTTTAACTCTGGACTTCAAGATTAATACACCCAATGGCTTGGGTGCTCTATCCAATGGGCCTGATTCCTGGTATATCGATGTTGCTCCGGAAGAGCCCGGTTTCTTTCTGCTGAAATTTGGAGTACCTAATAATTCTCTACTAGATACTCATTATGTTTTTCTAAACATAGGCGAATTGACAAAGCTCGTCTGGTCAAATGATCAAGTAAATAATTTGACTGGGGGCAATTGTGGCATCAATGGAAGTCCCAATAGTTGCAATATTGAAAGATTGAGTCACTATGTTGGTACAAATGGCGGGGGTGGCGGTGGCAGTGAAGTGCCAGAGCCTACCAGCTTATTATTATTGGGCGCTGGGTTGATGGGCATGGTTTTTGCCCGTCGCCGTAATTGGGTTTAGTTAAAAAACTAAATAAAACTGAAAGTTTCCTTTAAAAGCGCCAAGCAATTGGCGCTTTTTTTATGAAAGTTGATGTATTATCAGACCGCCATACCACTGTGACGTAATAGTGCATCTATTTTCGGCTCCCTGCCGCGAAAGGCAATAAATGATTCCAGCGCAGGACGACTTCCACCTACCGCCAGAATCTCATTCCGGAAACGTTCCCCGGTTTTAGCATTAACTACCTGATCAGTGCCACTTTCTTCAAACAAGCTGTAGGCATCAGCAGACAAAACTTCCGCCCATTTATAGCTGTAGTAACCAGCCGCATAGCCACCCGCAAAAATATGTGAGAAGCTGTTCGGGAAACGATTGAATGCAGGCGGAATAACTACGGCAACTTGGCTACGAATCTCCTCAAGTAATTGCAATACCGTTTTCTCACCATGAGAGTCAAAATCATAATGCAGATGCATGTCGAACAAAGCAAATTCAATCTGGCGCAGCGTATGCAAACCACCCTGGAAGTTCTTGGCAGCCAGCATTTTATCGAATAGCTCCCGAGGTAATGGCGCGCCGCTATCGACATGCGCAGTCATATGACTCAACACATCCCATTCCCAGCAGAAATTCTCCATGAATTGGCTCGGTAACTCGACCGCATCCCACTCCACGCCATTGATTCCCGAAACTCCGAGATCCTCAACCTGGGTTAATAAATGATGCAAGCCATGACCAAACTCATGGAACAATACGATCGCTTCGTCATGAGTAAACAAAGCTGGGCGTAACCGCCCATCAATTGTCACTGGTGCAGAGAAATTGCAGGTCAGATAGGCAACAGGCGTCTGTATCGCTGATTTTCCTGCTCCTCTCAATTCAATGCGACGCCGGGTAATAGCATCATCCATCCACGCCCCTCCTCGCTTACTTTGGCGTGCATAAAGGTCGATATAAAATTGACCTACCAGATCACCTTTAGCATCATGGATGTCGAAAAATTTTACATCTGGATACCAGCATTGAATATTAGATGATGACGCCACCACCTGAGTAATGCTAATACCATAGAGCGCCTCCACCAACTTAAACATACCTGGCAAAACCTTATTTTCAGGAAAATATTGTTTGACTTCCTGATCAGAAAAAGCATAACGCTCCATCCGCAGCTTTTCACTGGCATAGGCCAGATCCCATGATTCCAGTCTCTCCAGTCCCAGTTTGGCTGCAGCAAATTGCTTCAGCTCAGCCAGATCACGCTCTGCGTAAGGCCGGGCTTTAGCTGCAAGCTCTCCAAGAAAATCCAGCACTTGCCTGGGTGATTCGGCCATTTTAGGCGTCAGAGAAACTTCCGCATAGCAGTCGAACCCCAACAATCTAGCTTCTTCATGACGCAACTGAAGGATCTTATTGATCAACGGCATGTTGTCCCAGTTGGATGTCCCATGAGCAAGACTATCAATTTCGCTCGCCCTAGTCACATAAGCACGATACATATTCTCACGTAATGCCCGGTGATCGGCATATTGCATAACGGGTAAATAGGATGGTGCGTGCAAAGTGAATTTCCAGCCGGATATGGAAATAGCCGGATCTTTCTCGGCAGCCTCTTTGGCAGCATGCAGTGCATCTTCAGGAATGCCCGAGAGCTCGTTTTCATTTTCTATTAATAAGAAAAAATCATTGGTCGCATCAAGCAAATTGTCGCTAAATTTTGCGGAAAGCGCTGATAATTCCTCCTGAATACGCATGAAACGTGCTTTCTTTTCGGGAGCCAGCTCGGCCCCTCCCAGACGAAAATCACGTAACTGATTTTCAACAATTTTTTTCCGAGCACGACTGAGATCGCCAAACTCATCACTATTCCGTAATTGCTTGAATTTCTCGAATAATACTTGATCCTGCGACAGTTCGGCATAGTACTGGGTAATGCTTGGCAAGTTGGCATTGTATGCTTCACGCAACTCAGGGCTATTCATTACAGCGTTCAGATGCGATATCTGCCCCCATGCACGCGACAACCGCTCATTTGCATCAACCATGGGCTGCACGAAATCCTGCCAAGTAGGCAAAGCTGCCGCGGCACGCACCCTGGCAATCACCTCCCGGCAATTATGCAGCAACTCTTCCACTGCAGGTGCAATATGCTCCGGTTTAATATCCATAAAACGAGGTAATCCAGAAAAATCAAGTAAAGGATTCATGATGTATTCATTTAAAATAATTATTTTTTGAATGCCAACACAATATGATTAATGGCACTTTTTATTTGATTACGAAAGTATTAAAAAACATGTGAAAAATTATG
>CAZKPL010000107.1:0-5655 GCA_964554625.1 uncultured Nitrosomonas sp.
CTCGCCCCCGATTCGGCCCAAAACCGCGATTTTAAGCAAAGTGTCTCTACGGCCATTTTTCGGGGTTCGCTGTGGAGATTCGGGTAGTAAGGGGTGTGGCCTACTGCAGGCTGAGGTGGTGCCGCTGACGTTTCCAGGACAGGAAAGCGGATGCTTCTTCCAGCACCTGAAGATTGATCATGGATGGCAAGGTGCCACTCAGCGCCTGATGCACGATATCCGGGGCGAGCCCGGTCAAGCCAAGATGGCGACTCACGTAGCGATCGGTATAGCCGCATTGCACGGCCAACTGCTTGATGGTGAGTCCGGGCGATGCTTCCAGCATCTGTTTCCACACAAAGCCCCGGCCAATAGCCTGCACCAGTATCGGCTCGGGTTTTGGCTGAGCTGGCAGCACCAGATCCTTGCCGTCCCGCGACACAATCCAGTGCTTGCCACAGCTGCGCTTGAAGTTGATGGGCAATAACAGTGTCACTAATTTTTCTTCTTCCACGATATCCGGTTGATGACAGATAGCCGGTGGTGGTACGGCATCCTCACCCGGCTGTAACTGTGCTGTGGTATCGAGTTCCGCCAGTGCTGCTTTCGATAGCGTGATATCCAACCGATCCGGCCGTACGATAATTCCGTCGATCAACTGCCGCAGAAAATACTCCTGTTCACTGTCATCCACGAGCCGCTGAATGAAATGAAATACCACTGCACAATACAAATATAAATAGTTGAGCAAATGACCTACGACTACTGCTTCCAGTCGCTCGGCATTTAACGTTTTGATCGGACAAGTTTTGTAGCCTTCTTCCAGCGCCTTGCTGCTGACGTAATAGCGAAAACGCTGCGTGGATGCTTGTTTACCGACAATTTTGCTCTTGCGGGCTGTCGAAGAGGTGATGTGATAACCCTCATGAGTTTTCATCTTACCGCGCAATAAAAACTCACAATGCCAGCGCTGACGTTCGCCTGACTGTTGATGCCGAATTGTGTCATGCACAGCATTCCACAAGGTGTCTTCTACAATTGCATCGTGCTGGCCGGGATAATTTTCCTTGCCGTGCGGCACACGCCCCTGATACCTCACATTGCGCAAAATTTTATTGAGGGATTTGATCGTAAATTTCCCGCCTCCGCGCCAATTCCCCTCCGCCGTCTGCCAGCGCTTTTGCGTGTGTCCTTCTTCACGCAGGATCTGCATCATCCGAAGTAGCGAGTGTGTTTCTAAATATAGTTGGAAAATCCTGCGCACCAGCGCAGCTTCTTCTGGCACTACCACTAACTGGCGGTCGCACACGTTGTAACCCAGCGGGGGATTGCCTCCCATCCACATCCCTTTCTTCTTGCTAGCCGCAAACTTGTCACGGATGCGCTCACCAGTTACTTCCCGTTCAAACTGCGCGAAGGACAGCAAAATATTTAACGTGAGCCTGCCCATCGAAGATGTGGTGTTGAACTGTTGTGTCACCGATACAAATGACACCTGATGTTTGTCGAACAGCGTCATCATCTGGGCAAAATCCCCGAGCGAGCGCGACAGGCGATCCACCTTGTACACCACGATGACATCAACTTTTCCGGCATGGATGTCTGCCAGCAATTGCTGTAAAGCAGGCCGATCCGTGCTGCCGCCTGAGTAACCACCATCGTCATATTGGGTTGGCACCAGCACCCAGCCTTCATGCTTCTGGCTGGCAATGTAGGCCAAACCAGCTTCGCGCTGCGCATCCAGTGAGTTGAACGCCTGCTCCAATCCTTCCTCACTCGATTTGCGCGTGTACACCACACAGCGAATGGGCTTGCGCTCCTCAGCCATGCCGCTGCTCCCGAATGCGGTGCAGGCCGAAGAAGCGCGGCCCGGACCAGTGGGTGCCGGTGATGTCATTGGCCACGAGACTCAGGCTTTTGTAGCTACGGCCCTGATACTGGAACCATCCCCCGGCCAGCACAGTGACCTGATGGGCCTGCTTGCGCCATTGACGGGTGAGCACCGTGCCGACAGGCAAGTCCTCAACAGCCCGAGGTGCCGGTAGCCGGGGCGCACTTGGCTTCTCGGTCGGCGTATCAGCCGGGGATCGGATGACCGAAGCCGCCTTCATTGCTGCACGAATCAGTAGCTCGTTGTCCCGAGAACGGCGCGTGCTGCCGCTCTGGGCCACAAAGGCCAGGTCACGCAGAAGGATGGCCCGATGGGGCGATGGCGTAGCTTTGGGGCAACACCGACCCCAAAGTGCCCGGAGTTCAGCAAGACTGAGCCGGTTCAATCTATCCGGATCACAGGCAATAGCAGGTAAATCCAATGCGTTGGGCATATGTCCTCCACCAACAGAGACACCACATGGACGCTCTGTGTGGGGGGCAAGTCAAGTTAATGACCTGTATGGCGATCTCTGATGTCCCTCCGGCCTGCGAACATTTGAATCAGTATGCAGAAATCGCCCCTCTGTGAGCAGTACTCATTTGTTGATTACCATTTGCTCAATTTTCCTCTATTTTCTCGTCGTTATTTTTGGTAGGTTGGCCGGATGAAAGAAGATCAAATCATGACCCTGAAGGAAGTTGCGAACTACCTGAAGCTGGCTGAAAAAACAGCCTATCGCCTTGTCGCTGAAGGCAAGATACCGGGCTTCAAGGTGGGAGGAAGCTGGCGCTTCAAACAGTCAGACATTAAAAAATGGATCAATGAGCAGAAAAAAAAGAAATGAACTTCGCAATGACACTAGAAGAATTTTCACGACATTTTTCACAAAATGCGGCTCATATGATGTGGCTTCTGGGTGCAGGAGCCTCAAGATCAGCCGGGATGCCAACCGCCACAGACATAATCTGGGATTTAAAGAGACAACTTTATTGTACAAATGAGAATATAGATATACAAAGCCAAGACATAAACAATAAAGCATTAAGATCAAAAATACAGAATTATATGCTTAGCAAGGGATTCCCTGATTTATGGAGCCCAGAAGAGTATTCATTTTATTTTGAAAAAATCTTTGGGAGAGACCACTCAGCCCAACAAAAATACCTAAATAATGTCCTGTCACCAGAAAAAATATCAATCAATACAGGTCATAGGGCTCTAGCCGCAATGATGGCAATGAACCTTACAAAAGCAGTCTACACAACAAATTTTGATGAAGTGCTGGAAAGAGCATTTACATTTGTTTCAGAAAAACCATTAAGTGCTTTTCACCTTGAAGGATCATACGCAGCACTAGACGCGCTTAATAATGAAATATTTCCTCTCTACGCCAAAATTCATGGAGATTTTCGATATCAAAGCATAAAAAACATATCTGAAGATTTAATTAAGAATGACGCAGAAATCATGAAATGCTTTCTTGCATCAGCAACCCGTTACGGGTTAATTGTTTCAGGATATAGCGGGCGAGATGAGAATGTTATGGCCATGCTGAAATCAGCTATTGATCAAAATAACTCCTTTCCTCAAGGACTGTTCTGGACTACGACAGATGACAAGCCTGTTTTGGAAACAGTTAAGCAGCTTATAGATTATGCAAGATCAAAAAATATAGATTCCGCCATAATTAACACTGGAACATTTGATGAAACCTTATCAAGGCTTTGGAAGGTCATCCCAAATAAAAATTTAATTTTTGATCACAAGGTAAGAACAGCTTCACTGCATGAAGCATCTATCAACTTGCCAAACCCAGGCCGCAACTTTCCGGTCATACGGACAAATGCCCTTCCTATCATAGGGGTGCCTGCGACATGCGGAGCCGTTAACTATACAGAGGCAATGACCCATCACGACTTGAAGGAAGGCCTCTCAAGGAGCAACCCATCCACTCAAGCAAGTTTCACAGACAGGGTAATTTTCTGGGGAAATAAAGGAGAAATAGCGAAAGCACTTAATCAAAATAAAATAACCGGATTTAGTACGTACGATCTAAATGACCCAGAAAATTTAATATCGGAGTCAACACATATAAAGTCTTTTTTTGAGGGCGCATTAGTTAGAGCTATTTGCAACAATAAACCTCTTTGGGTTCAGAGACATTATAAAATCTACAATGTTATTGTAAGCCATAAGGAAAAGGACAATTCTATTTTCAAGCCTCTTGTAGATGCACTTACCACCCCGCAGTTCAAAGGGTACATATCGGGCAAAGTGCCAGGCTTAAATGATGTCTATTGGTCAGAGGCAATATCCCTGAAGCTCGAAGAGAAAAATGGAAGACTATGGCTTCTGTTAAGGCCAGACATATGGGTAACTCCATCAAACAGACGGCAAGAAGCAACAGATTTTTTAAGAAAGAAAAAACTATATCGTTGGAACAGCCAGTCCAATGCAATTTTAGATGCGTGGATAAATATTTTATTGGGCTCTGTGGGCGGAGGAGAAACAAAACGTGTCGAATGCTATTCCGGAAGCGACTTCCCAGCCGTATTTGAAATATCAACACGAACAGCATACAGCAGGAAAGAATAAAGCATGAGCAATGATTTGAGCATTTTGCCCGCATACTCTGCTTTGCCAGAACCGTGTCTTTTATTTAATAATTTTAAGCAAGACATTCATCCACTAAGGGGCTTAATAAGCCATGGCCCATACAGTATTTCCCTTGGCTATCCCAATCAAGTCAGATTGGCATATCTTGCGCCGTCTCGACATATACCAAAGCTTGACAAGGTTGTTTCTGAATTATTGGGAACACATCAAACTAAAGAAGCAAAAAACTATTACCCTAACTATCCGGGATTTACCAATATATTTCGAGTTCCAATTATCCCCACTCCACAGAATTTAAAAGTTGAAACACTGTCTGATTGCGACAAAAATGCAGCCGCAAGTGACGGAGCAGCACTTGTGGATTGCCTACTTCATTCAATAGGTGGTCTGTTGACCCAACGAAACCAATTTGATGTTTTACTTATATACCTTCCATCAGAATGGAAAAAATGCTTTGAGTATGACGGATTTAATCTACACAGTAGATTAAAAGCAAAAATCGCGCCTCTCAATATCCCAATCCAGATTGTCAACGATATAGCATTAGGCCGAAACTGCCGTTCGCAAGTTATGTGGGGGATTAGTATTGCATTGTACGCAAAAGCTGGTGGAATTCCTTGGAAACTGTCTGAATCAGATAAAGAAGAAGCTTACATTGGATTAAGTTATGCAATTAAAAACACTGTAGATGGCACGGAATACAGCACTTGCTGTAGTCAGGTCTTTGATCCAGATGGAACCGGATTTGAATTTGTTGCCTATGATACAAAAGAATTTACTACAGATTTTAAAGGTAACCCTTATTTGACCATGCAGGAAATGCAATCCGTTTTATCAAAAAGTCTTCTTTTGTATCAAAATGGCCATAACGGCAAGATTCCCAAAAAAATATACATACACAAGACTACTCATTTCACAGAAGAAGAAATAGAGGGCGCATTTAACGCCTTTGGTAACAAAACAGACATAGAACTTATTCAGATTGTTAAATCAACTGGATGGTACGGCATAAAAATCGATGCTCCAAAAAACAGAAACCAGAAAGCATTCCCAGCGGGGTACCCTGTTAACAGGGGCATTTATCAACCTATCAGCGCTAATGAGTGTTTATTATGGACTCAAGGATCAGTGGATGTAGTAGCTCAGACTTAATCTGACAGTTACCCGTTTATCAGACGGTGGCTGTC
>CAZKPL010000108.1:0-5511 GCA_964554625.1 uncultured Nitrosomonas sp.
AGGGGTCGCCGCAGAATTCGGAAAAAATAGTACGCTAAGACTTTTCAGTGGTTCGTAGCGGTCTGAAATGCCCTTCTTCAATCTTTCGGTTCTGCCGCCAAATGTAATCTCCGGTCAAATTGATATGTTCCCAGCCCAACGGCGACAAGTATTGCAGTAGCGCATCGTCAACAGGCTTGTCTGACTCTCGCAGTTTTTCAACAGCCCTTTCCAGATAGACGGTGTTCCATAACACGATAGCTGTCGTTACCAAATTGAGCCCGCTGGCACGATAGCGCTGTTGTTCGAAGCTGCGGTCGCGGATTTCGCCCAAGCGATTAAAGAATACCGCTCTGGCTAAGGCGTTGCGGGCCTCGCCCTTATTCAGCCCTGCGTGGACACGTCTGCGCAGTTCTACGTTTTGCAACCAATCCAGAATGAACAAGGTGCGCTCGATACGGCCCAACTCACGCAAGGCCACGGCTAAACCATTCTGCCGTGGGTAACTGCCGAGTTTTCTCAACATTAGCGATGCGGTAACGGTGCCTTGTTTGATTGACGCCGCAAGCCGTAATATCTCGTCCCAATGCGTTTGGATGCTTTTGATGTTCAAGTTGCCGCCGATCATGCTATCCAACGCTGGGTACTCTTGGCCGTTCTTCGGAATATACAGCTTGGTATCCTTCAAATCGCGAATGCGGGGTGCAAAGCGAAATCCCAGCAAATGCATGAGCGCGAAGACATGATCGGTAAAGCCAGCTGTATCGGTGTAATGCTCTTCGATCCGCAAATCCGATTCGTGGTACAGCAAACCATCGAGTACATAGGTCGAATCGCGTATGCCTACATTCACGACCTTGATGTGATATGGGGCGTACTGGTCGGAAATGTGGGTATAGAACAATCGGCCCGGCTCGCTGCCATACTTCGGGTTGACATGGCCTGAGCTCTCAGCCTTTCCGCCCGCCCGAAAACGCTGACCGTCGGAAGACGACGTCGAGCCATCGCCCCAGTTTTCGGCAAACGCATGATTGAACTGGACATTCACCAATTCGGCCAATCCGGCGGAATAGGTCTCGTCCCGGATATGCCAGGCTTGCAGCCAGGATAGTTTGGCGTAGGTCGTGCCGGGGCAAGACTCGGCCATTTTGGTGAGTCCCAGATTAATGGCGTCCGCCAATATGGCCGATAGCAACAAAGTACGGTCTTTAGCAGGCTCTCCATCCTTTAAATGCACAAAATGCCGGCTGAAGCCGGTCCAGTCGTCCACGTCCATCAATAATTCGGTGATCTTGATGCGGGGCAGCAACATGCCTGTCTGGTTGATCAGTTGTTGTGCCGCTTCAGGGACGACGGCATCCAATGGGGTGATCTTCAGCCCGGAATCGGTGATGATGGCATCGGGAAGTTCATTGGCCAATGCCAAACGGTTGACCGTGCTCAGTTGTCGTTCGAGCAACTGCAACCGATCATGCAGGTATTGTTCGTAATCCGGATTGACGGCGACCGGCAATATTTTTGCCTGTTTGAGTTCTTGGAATTTCACGGAAGGCAACAGGTATTCGTCGAAGTCGCGAAATTGCCGCGAACCCTGTACCCAGATGTCGCCGGAACGGAGCGCATTTTTCAGTTCAGTGAGTGCACAGATTTCATAGAAGCGACGGTCAAGCCCTTGGTCGGTATGTACCAGCGACTTCCAGCGCGGCTTGATAAAAGCTGTCGGCGCATCAGTCGGCACTTTGCGATTGCCTGAACCGTTCATCGTGCGAATCACCTCAATGGCATCCAGCACATTTTGCGCCGCCGGTGCCGCTCGTAACGTCAGCACGTCCAGAAAATCCGGCGTATAGCGGCGGAGAGTGCTGAACTGCTCGGCAATCAAGTGTAAGTGATCGAATGCTGCGGGTTTGGCCAGTTGATCCGCTTCGATGATGCTTTGCTGGAAGTCGTCCCAGGAAATAACGGATTCGATTGCGGCGTAAGGATCGCTATCCGATTGCTTGGCATTCAATAATGCGTGGCCGATTTTTGAGAATAATCGTACCTTGTCGTTGATCGCCTTGCCCTGTTGTTGGAACTGATGTTGATGCTTGTGCTTGGCTGCGCTGAATAATTTCAGCAGGATACGGTCGTGTAGATCGATAATTTCGTCGATAATGGTAGCCGTGCTTTCCAAGGTTACAGCCACTAGCGTGGCGTATCGCCGCTCGCTTTCAAACTTGCCGAGGTCCTGCGGTGTCATTTGCCCGCCTTCACGCGCGATTTTTAATAGCCGATTCTGATGAATGTGCCGACCCATGCTGTCCGGCAAAGCAATTGCCTGAAATGTTTTCAGCCGCTCAATGTGCTCTAGCATGTAGCGAGAATTAGGTTTCAAAGGCGACTGGCGTAGCCAAACCAGCCAAGTCGTGTTGGAGTCAGGCTTGATTTTCAGCAGTTCGTCGAGCCGTTGTCGATGCAGCGCCGTGAGCGGCTGGGCCAACGCCCGGTAGATGCCGCGATTCGCGCGGGTGATGGCTTCGGCACAGGTACGCTCGATCACGGTAAGCGTCGGTAGAATCACTTTGCGTTGGCGTAGTGCTTCCAAAGCATGAGCCGCTAACACCACGCCCTTATCGGTCTGCATGGCGAGATCGGTCAGCGTTTTCACAAGAAACCGGAAATCAGATAATCCGAAGGCCGATAATCCAAGATAGCCGCGCAGTTCCTGGAAATGTTCGCGCCGTGTTTCATCGCGCTCGCCGTATTTTCGCCAAGCGCCGGGATCGGTCTTGATTTGGCCGGCGATCCATTGGATCACCGATTCCGCTATTGCCCCATCAGGGACAAGCGCATAGCCAGGGTAGCGCAGCAGGCATAGTTGTACAGCGAATCCAAGGCGATTGGAATCGCCCCGGCGTTGTCGAATTAATGCCCAGTCGGATTCGTTGAAGGAGTAGTGGCGGATCAGGTCGTCTTGAGTGTCGGGCAAAACCAGTAAACTGGCTCGTTCCGTAGCAGACAAAACCGAGCGTCTGGCCATGATTACTCAGTGGTTTTCAAATATTGGTATAGGGTTTCCCGGCTAATGCCATACTCGCGAGCCAGCTTTGCTTTTTGTTCGCCGGCACTGGCCCGGCTTTGTAATTCTTCTACCTGCTCAGTCGATAGTGCTTTCTTGCGCCCTCGGTAAGCGCCACGCTGTTTAGCCAGCGCAATGCCTTCGCGCTGCCGTTCACGGATCAGCGCCCGTTCGAACTCGGCAAACGCCCCCATGACCGACAGCAATAAATTGGCCATCGGCGAATCTTCGCCGGTGAACGTCAGACACTCCTTGACGAATTCGATACGGACGCCGCGTTTGGTTAACTGTTGCACCAAGCGCCGTAGGTCATCCAGATTTCTCGCCAAGCGGTCCATGCTATGCACGACAACCGTATCGCCTTCCCGAACAAACGCCAACAGTTCTTCCAAGGCAGGACGCTCTGTGTCTTTGCCGGACGCCTTATCAGTAAAAACTTTACTGACCTCGACCTGTTCCAGTTGCCGTTCCGGATTTTGGTCGAACGAGCTGACTCTGATGTAACCGATACGATGCCCTTGCAAATAATTGCCCTCAAAAAACCAAAAGTGTCAGGATGAAATCTATAGCTTTTGGTAGCATGTGTCAATATTTGCAAAAATATACTCTATCCTGACGCCAAAGTAACGCTCAGCATGACATCAGGTTAGGGTATAGTTCAGTCGGACACTTGGGGGAGAAAACCAAAAATGTCACCTTTGACCATAGGCAAACTTGCCAAACAAACCGAAGTCACTATCGAAACCATCCGCCACTATCAACGTATGGGTTTGTTGATGGAACCAGAGAAACCCGATAGCGGTTATCGCTGTTATTCAGGCGATGCCGTTGCCCGAATCCGTTTTATTAAACGTGCGCAACAGGCTGGATTTACCTTGAAGGAAATTGCCACCTTGTTATCGCTTGACGGAGCGCATTGTGCTGACGTAAGACAACTCGCCGAGCAGAAATGCCAGCAGATCGACCAACAGATCAAAAATTTAACGGCTCTCCGCCTGGTATTGGAAACCCTGGTAAACGATTGTCAACAGACAGCTTCAACCGCGCGTTGCGCCATTCTCGATGCGTTTAGCAATGATGCATCAACCAAATCCTGATTGTAAGTAAGTCACCATCGCCCACTTGACTCTGTTCTTAACAACAGGGTTTAAACTTCTTGCCAGCATTGAATATGGTTTGGTTGAGGAGATTTTTATGAATACAGACCCTGAAACATCCTTTAACACCCCGTCATGGCTGGGTGTCGGTGCCTTCATGGCCGCTATCGGAGCTTCGGCATGCTGTGTCGGGCCTTTTTTACTTTTATCTTTAGGTATTGGCGGTGCTTGGATGAGTACGTTGACGGGATTGGAACCGGCTCGGCCATTTTTCATCATCCTGACCCTAGTCTTTATGGCGTTGGGGTATCGAAAACTCTATCTAACCCCTCGGCGCTGTGAGGCAGGTGAAAGCTGCGCCATAACCGGCATCCAACGCCGGCAACGTCTGGCTTTTTGGTTGGGGTCCGCATTCATTTTGATACTGCTAGCCTTTCCCTGGGTAGCCCCATTTTTCATGGCTTGAGAGGATTCCGATATGACTATTAAATCCAGTTTGTTAATTTTGAGCCTGTTATCAACCGCTCTGTGGATTCCGGCAGCACAGGCTGAAACAGCTGTTTCACAGCCAAACCAACAGCAAACAGTGACGCTGAACATAGAAAATATGACCTGCGCCATGTGTACAGTGACCATCAGAAAAGCTTTGCAGAAAGTCGAAGGCGTGCAAGCTGTGACTGTCGATTACGATTCAAAAACAGCCACCATAGCCTTCGATGGCCAAAAAACCGATACTGGGGCCTTGATCAAAGCCACGACGGATGCTGGTTATCCGGGTTCCCTTGCCACACCTGTTCCTCGATAAAGCCAAGGATACATTCTATGTCTGATTGCTGCTGCCCAACCAATACATCCACCAAAACCAAACAGATTTGTCCTGAGTGTGGCACCACTTGTAAAAGTGTCGGTATGCCTACGCTTTACCATCAAGTCCGGTATCCAGAAAATCAGGCGCTCATCACCGACAGGTATTATTTTTGCCCGGCAAAAACTTGCTCAATTGCTTACTTCTCCAACGCGGGCAACACTATTCCCAAGCAGCATTTACGAAGCTATCAAGCGATTCAGAACGACGCACTTTGTTACTGTTTTGACATTGACGCCAGGCAGTATTTATCGGCGTTAAAAGCACGGCGTGCAGAACCGATAAAGGATTTTGTCTTGCAACGCACCCAAGCCGGGGAATGTGCCTGTGAAATCAGGAACCCGTCAGGCCAATGCTGTTTAGCAAATTTTAAATATCTGGAAAAAAGCGATTGGGACACACTCATATAGGAATAACTCCGACCTGATGCGAACAAACCAAAACTTATGCTATAGATTTACTCCGAAGTCTTAACGTACTATTTTTTCCGAATTCTGCGGTTATCCCTA
>CAZKPL010000109.1:0-5397 GCA_964554625.1 uncultured Nitrosomonas sp.
GGACAGCTGCCTGATGCAACCAATTCCACCATCTGTTGGCGAAACTCCGCCGGGTGGCAGGTTTATAGTTTTGAGTCATCTTTCATCTCCTTTAACCAGAACATAATGTGTCCGTTCAAAGGGGACAACTCCAATCAACCTGAGAGGAATATACAGACAGGTATAGGGCCTGTCACGGTCAAGATACCGAAGGTGCGCGCCAAAGATGGAGACCCTGTGACATTTCGGTCAGCCCTGGTGCCGCCGTATGTACGGAAGACAGCTTCGCTGGAGGCAGCGTTACCCTGGCTGTATTTGAAGGGTGTTTCGACTGGAGAAATGGCTACCACATTGGAAGTTTTGGTTGGTCCTGAAGCCAGCGGCCTGTCGGCCAGTACGGTTTCCAGGTTGAAGCAGATCTGGTCAGAGGACTATAAAACCTGGTGCAATGGGATTTTGGGCTGCATTGGAAGAAATTTATCCGGATACGCGGCAACAGCGCTGTTGGATGCATAAAACGGATAATGTGCTGAATTGCGCACCGAAGTTGATTCAGCCAAAAGTGAAATCTGCTCTGCATGAAATCTGGCAGGCAGAGCCTGAGAACAGCAAATCCGATTGAATCGACCTTTGGTACGATACGTCATCGGACAAAACGATCAAAAGGATGCCTGACTCGTGAAGGCATGCTGCACATGATATTCAAACTATCGGAATGTGCAGAAAAAAACTGGCGAAAGCAACGTGGATTTGAACACCTTGCCAGAGTCATTACGGGAGTGAAATTTAAAGATGGAATCGAGGTGGCAGCAGACAATCAGGCCACCGCTTGATTAAATGGCTAAACACCAGATTTGAGAATAACTCGTTGCTGATCAGTCTGGGGCCAGTATTTGACAACGGCTTTCCAGAAATCCAGCGCGCCATCGCCGACAGCCAGTTTGGGTGGATTTTTCAGACCACGCTGCTGCAAATCCATCAATACTTCTGTCCAGCTTGCTTCCGACTCGCGATAGCCATCCGACAACGCCAGCAATTCCGTGCGCCCCGTTTCATCAGAACCGATAATCACCAGAAGACATAACCGATCATCCATTCTAAGCGTACTGTAGACCCCATCCGCCCAGACATAGACATAACGCTTGTTACCCAAATCACGCCGGCTCCAGTCCCGGCAGTCCTGTTCTCATTGCTGCTTCAGACGGCTGGTTATTGCCGATGCCAATCCTGGCGCATCCGCTCCCAGCAAGGGTTTCAGCGTTTCGCTAAAGTCTTCCGCTGAAACCCATCTCAGATATAGCCAGGGTAAAAATTCTTCAACATTTCGCGTGCGCTTCAAGTAAAGAGGAATCAAGCTGCCTTGGTCAAATTGTAACTCTCCAGAGTTTCACATAATTTTTACTTTGCAAGACAGAGCTTCACATAATTTTTACCTTGCAAAAGCTAGAATCATTTCAAGAGTTAAATTATTTAGTGCGGTTATTGATGAGACAGCATAAAAAATTTATTGGTTTTCAATATGAAAATAAAAATTCTATATATCGTGAACATGATGCTAAAGAAGAAAATAGTATCGTTGTGCAAAAGTTCTGTCCCCTCTATGAGCCTGTTAGGAAAGATATCCCCGCACTCGTTAAGCTGCGCCATGCAGACTTTTTGGTTCTCATTAAAATAAAAAAATAGACTTGGTCTTGCTTCCCCTAACAAAATACTTTGCCCCCTGACAACCTAAATGGTAGAAAAATGATTACTAAATTATCCGTAGTTCTAAGCTTAATCGTGGCTCTGTTTTTGAATGGGTGTAATCACGCAGAAACTGAAACGCATCATGAGATGCCAAAATTTGAGGCAACAACACCGTTCCATAAAGACGTTTCTCTACCTAGGCACTATGTCAGTCTGATTAAAGCCATTATGCATATTGAAATCCGCTCTTTGGAAAAGGGCTATTTAGAGGGTATTTTTGTGGATGAAGGGCAGTGGATAAAAAAAGGACAGCCCATGTTTAAAATTATGCCCAAAATTTATCAGGCAGAATTCCAAAAAGCGAAAGCTGAAGCGCAATCTGCAAAGATTGAATACCTTAATACCAAAGGTTTGGCTGATGAGAATATCGTATCGCCCAATGAGCTTGCTTTGGCAAAAGCAAAACTAGATAAGGCTAATGCAGAGGTGAAGTTAACGGAAACCCGCGTGGGTTTTACCGATATCAAAGCATCTTTTGACGGAATTATGGGTCGTTTTAATGCCAGGATCGGCAGTCTTCTCGATGAAGGCGAGTTGCTGACGGAACTATCTGATATCAGACAATTGTGGGTCTATTTCAACGTTCCAGAAGCAGACTACCTGAATTTTAGAATGGAAGAAGGCGACAAACTTGGTGAAACCGTACAACTAAAAATGGCAAACGGCAAGATTTATGATCACACGGGTGTCATTGAGACGATTGTAGGTGATTTTGATAACACTTTCGGCACTATTCAATTTCGTGCCTTATTTCCTAACCCGGACAAAATTCTCAGACATGGTGAGACAGGAACTATCCTACTGACCAAGCATTACCCAAATGCCATGCTTATTCCGCAAAAAGCAGTGTTCGAAATCATGGATAAAAACTATGTCTACGTCATCAATGAAGAAGAAAAGCTGGAGCAAAGGCTTATCCATATAGAGGCCGAGATGACAAAACTGTTTATTGTTAAAGATGGCCTTAATGACAGCGACAGGGTGTTGCTTGAAGGTATACGAAAAGTTAATCCTGGAGACAAGGTGAGTATCAATTTAAGGCCGCCCGAAGAGATTCTCCCGGAGTTAGAGTTGTATACCGAATAACTGTTTAGTTTAAGGATTAAGCCATGTTTAGTATCTTTCTTAAAAGACCTGTGATGGCGATTGTGTTATCACTGATGTTCTTATTTATGGGTTTTTTGGCAATGAAAACATTGCCAGTTTCCCAGTTTCCAGATATTTCACCGGCTCGGGTCACGGTTTCGGTATCATTTCCCGGTGCCAGTGCCGAAGTACTGGTGAAATCGTCCTTGATCCTCTTAGAGCGTGCTATCAATGGCGTGCCCGGCATGAGGTACATCACTTCGGATGCAACCAGCGCCGGCGAAGCGACCATTCAAGTGTATTTCAATCAAGGCGTTGATCCCAATATTGCGATGGTCAACGTGAAGACGCGTGTGGATCAGATGATGAGCAGGCTGCCAGCACTGGTGGAGTTGGAAGGCGTGATCGTGAACTTCGTCCAGCCCAGCATGCTTATGTATGTCAATATCTTCAGCACGGACAAAAACGCTGATCAGAAACTTTTATATAATTACGCCTACGTCAATGTCATTCCAGAGATTCAGCGCATTACTGGAATCGCCCAAGCGACCATATTGGGTTCTCGCCAATATGCAATGCGCATTTGGCTGAACCCGGAGCGGATGCGAGTCTATCATGTCTCGGCAGAAGATGTGATGAAAGCCCTGGCAGATCAAAGCATTATCGGACGTCCCGGTCGTCTCGGGCAAAGCACAGGCAAAGCCGCCGAGTCCAAGGAGTATGTGCTGGTCTATAAAGGGCGTTTCAATAAGCCGGAAGAATACGAAGACATTATTATCCGGTCTTCTTCGGAAGGCAAGATTCTGCGTATAAAAGATGTAGCTGAGGTCGAACTGAATAGTGAGTTTTACAATATTTACTCTGATAAAGACGGATACCCTTCAGCGTCTATCGTGCTTAAGCAAAATTACAACACTAACGCGCAAACAGTTATAGCGGCAACGAAGGAAAAACTGGAAGAATTGAAAAAATCCTTCCCGGAGGGTATGGACTACGAAATCAACTATGATGTGTCGCGTTTCGTCGAGGCGTCCATCGAACAAGTGTTACACACTTTGGTAGAAGCCTTCATACTGGTTTCCCTGGTGGTTTTTATTTTTCTTGGCGACTGGCGTTCTACTTTGATCCCCGTCCTCGCGGTACCGGTTTCGCTGGTTGGAGCATTCGCCGTTATGTCCGCGTTCGGGCTTTCCATCAACCTTATCACTTTGTTTGCTTTAGTGCTGGCTATTGGTATTGTGGTCGATGATGCCATTGTGGTGGTGGAAGCTGTGCATGCAAAAATGGCCGAGGAGCATTGCAGCCCTTATGAAGCTTCTCGAAGAGTATTGGGAGAAATCGGCGGCGCCATTGTAGCGATTACGCTGGTCATGGTATCGGTGTTCATCCCTATTGCATTTATGCCAGGACCGGTTGGGGTGTTTTATCGAGAATTCTCTATCACTATGGCATCGTCGATCATTATTTCAGCAATTGTGGCGCTATCGCTTGCTCCGGTACTGTGTGCCATGATTCTTAAAAATACTCATGGTCAGCCGAAACGAAAAGATCCCATCAGCCTTCTCATCAATGGCTTTAATTTTGTTTTTGAAAAAGTCACCGGGCGTTACGTCCGATTGATGAGCATCATGGTCGCCCGGCGCATTGTCACGCTTTTGATATTGGCCGGGTTTTCCTTCGGTATTTTCATGGTCAGTAAAATCTTGCCTTCCGGCTTTATTCCCGGCGAAGACCAAGGCATGATTTATGCGATTATCCAAACGCCGCCCGGCTCAACCATCGAAGTAACCAACAAAGTGGCACGAGAACTGGAAATGCTAGCTGAAAAAATCGAAGGTGTTAAATCAATTTCTTCTCTGGCTGGGTATGAAGTGCTCACTGAAGGTCGCGGGTCAAATGCAGGGACCGTTATTATCAATTTGAAAGATTGGTCAGAGCGTAAACATTCTGTAACGGAGGTTATCGAAGAGTTGGAAGAAAAAAGCCATGACATGGGTGCGGTCATCGAGTATTTTCAACCTCCGGCGGTGCCGGGGTACGGCGCGGCATCGGGTTTGTCATTTCGCTTGGTAGATAAGACAATAAATACAGACTACTACCAATTCGATGAGATTACCAAAAATTACATGAAAGCATTGCGCGAACGTAAAGAGCTGACCGGTTTGTTTACCTTTTATGCGGCCAATTATCCACAATACGAGCTGGTCATCGACAATAACCTTGCCATGCAAAAAGGGGTTAACATCAATGATGCGATGAATCAGCTGGACATCATGATCGGCAGTACCTATGAACAAGGCTTTATCCGTTTCAATAACTTTTTTAAAGTATACGCTCAGGCCTTGCCGGAATTTCGGCGTGCCCCCGAGGATGTGCTGAAATACTTTGTGAAAAATGATGAAGGTGAAATGGTACCGTACTCCGCCTTCATGACCATGGTGAAAAAGCAGGGACCCAACGAGCTCACGCGTTATAACCTCTATAACACGGCAGCAATTCGCGCTGAACCCGCAAAAGGTTACACCACCGGCGACGCCATCAATACAGTCCTGGAAGTCGCAAAAGACACCCTGCCAAAAGGTTTTG
>CAZKPL010000110.1:0-5267 GCA_964554625.1 uncultured Nitrosomonas sp.
GAAAATGTAAAGAAAGTTGCTTAACTGAAGTGTCCGGTTTACTTGACCACGTCAACTTACCTTATCAAAAAATACTTCCGTTCTTTGTTTTTTCATGATTTATTTCCTTTGCGATTAACAATTCATTAATGCGATCACAATCAAATTAATTTACAGTTATATGCAAAGTGAATATGTAATGAATGAGATCCAAATATTATCCATGTGCTTATAGCGCGCTGTTAGTCGTAAATAATTGTGACTGTGATGTCATGTCTTATTGCATGTGACTGCACGTGCGCTTGTGTGCGCCTTCCTCTATTGCACGTTGTGTGTATGTATATGCAATTGTGCAACTCCATTTTTTTAATGTGTGTGCACGATTTCAATCACTAGGGGCGCACCATGCGCAACAACTATCGTTAGTCACACAACCTCAATGGTTCAAGGTTAAAGTTGCCACGGGTCAAACTGTATCCATGCTGCAAGTTTGAATCCGTGGCAATCAATTACTGCTTCTTATTAAGCCACCTTGAAACGGTCGATTTATTGACACTCAGATTCGCTGCGATGTCGGCCCGGCTCATCCCTTCTTGTTGCAGTCTTTTTGCTTCAACCATTTTTTCATTGGCGTCCTCGACTTGCCCACGTGACCAGATATAGCCACTCAGTGTCTTGGCATAAGTCACCAGGAATGGGCGGGTTTTGTCCGACGGCAAATGGCGTGATTTCTTCCATTCAAAAATAAACCGAAGATTCCCATCTTGTTTGCTATCTGGAACAGGTTTGAGGGCAATTGAAAAATCCAAGGCATCTTCGTGTTTGCTAGATCCGCGCTGCTGGCCATTTTTTCCAGTATGGTGGATGACAATAACAGTACGGCCTAACCGCTTATGTTCCAGCATCCACCTAATCCACGGCATCCAGCTTTCACCGTCTTCGCGGCCACTTTCAGAAAAAGCAGAATAATTGTCGATGAAGAGCACGTCCCATTTACTGCCAATCGCCTTGTCGATTTCGCGTTGCCCATCAACAGTGGACAAGTTTGGCATGATTCCATCAAACAATTCAGGACTGATAAATTTGAGATGGGTATCGTCAATATCTACGTCTAGCGCCTCCGCTTGTTTTTTCAGGCGCTCCTGCATTGTATGCAAGTCCATTTCTCCATCAAGAATTACGACGCGGCGAGGATTGGTAGGCTTGTTGTCCAAAAAGACTGACCCATAAGCCATTGACAAGGAAAGTCCAAGAACGAAGGTACTTTTCCCAGCTCCACGAGGCGCATTAAGCATCCCTGTGCGCCCAGACACGATGCACTCGCCCCAGTGCTTCTTGGGGTTAGGTAACACTATTTGCGAAAGTGCACGGGCTCCCATTGGCTCCAAGACTTCGAGCGGTGAAAATGCAGCTTTTTTCTGAACGTTCTTCGCAGGAGCCATACCGTTATCTTTCGACTTGGTTGTTACCACCTGCTTGGAAGGCAACTTCTTCATTTCACACCTCCATTCAGAACACGCTTAATGTCAGCCACTGCCCACGCCAATCTATTGTTTATACGAATGGGGCGAATTGGCCCATGCTCGGTACTGGCCCAACTTCTAAGGGTTTGTTCCTTGCGTATCAGGTGATATGCAGCGCAAGCGGTTTCTACGTGGGTGCGCGTTTCCTGTTCCAGTGGCAGGAAGTAATGCTGGTTATTTAAAGACATATAAATTCTCCAAAAATCTCCCACGCCAGACGGAGTAATAGGCATCGATAACTTGCCGATAATCAGTTAACAACGCCTACACATTCCGCCTTTTGCAGGAAGGTACATCGGCGTAGAGAAACTACCAGATACTTTTCAGAGGTAAAAATAAGGCAGGATAGTGGTGGTAATACGGAGTAAAACCGGCGATTCGCCAATCAAATAGCAGCTCGGTTTGGTGGAAATACGGCGATTAATCTATTTCGTATTTATTGAAATAGTCATCCGCGATAGGATCGTGTTTGCTGCGAGGGGGTAACGCTATTTTGAGTATTGCATCCGCTCGTTGCTGGGTGATTAATCCTTTTTGGATTAGCCAAGTGGCAGTTTTAGCGGGATTGAATTTCCCTCTTCCAACTCGGGCCTCACATAGACGATTACGGGATGCTCTATCAATTCCCTTTTCCAACTTAGCATTGCATGTTGAGAAAAGTAAAAGTATTGCTGATTTGGAGAGTGGGTCAAAAAGTTCACAAATCTCTTCCGGGTATTCATTCCCAGAATTTGAGGGCTGTTCGCTCTTGTCAGACTCTGTTTGTGTTTTCTGAACGTCCTCTTTGCTGGATAATTCAACTGCTGTGTCTGGCAGGTTTTCCGCCTTTGCTTCGGATGATGGTGCAGCAGGATTGGTTGTGGAAGAATTATTCGTGCGGATAGGGACATCCAGAATAATCCGTTCTTCGGGAAATAGAAATGCCGGTCTCCGCCCTGTTATCTCTGCATACGCTATCAAATCTTTGCGATGGAAGATCACATTGTATTCAAGCTTTCCGTTAATGTATTCCTTAACTACATCGCTACGTAACAGCCCTTCCATCCGCGCTTCTTCCAAAACCCTGTGTATAGCATTACAACTCTCTTGTTTTGATGCTTTTATACTTGGCTCAAGCTCCGCCCAGAGGCAAACAACCTGCAAGTGATCAAGTATTTTCACATCATCCCAAACTTTATAATTTGGTTTTGGGAAATTTGTTATCTTCATTTCCTGGTTGATTGCCCGCCAAGCCACCTACTTGTCGAAAATCTTTTGTAACAGAATGAATTAATCATAAACCTTTACGCATGAATTCAAAATGATAATTAAGGGTGTCAAACGACAGCACTTTTTTCTTTTTGAAAACCCGTTTGCATTGGTAATTCAATTCCAGCCTGCTCCAATATCCACGTTTCAATCTTAGTAAGCCACTCCCATCAGCGATGCTTCTCTGCTGGTTCACATCAAGGCTGTGCATGCAGCCAGCAAAAGCGAATAGGGCTGGCCAAGGATTTGGCGGGAACTTCGTGCTAATAGTGTGCGAGTTTGGAAAGAACAGGTTCGGCGTCTCATGAAGGAGCACAACATCAAAGCGCGCAGAAAGCTTAAATTCATCGTAACCACCGACAGCAAGCTTAGTCTGCGCGATTGCGCCAAATTACTCAATAGAAACTTCCGGCCTGACGCACCTAATCGTGTATGGACAAGCGACATTACCTATATTCAAACAGATGCTGGCTGATTGTATCTGGCGGTAGTCCTTGATCTGTATATAGGCTGGAGTCTTATACCGTAAGGCTACACAATCCCCCTATCTGCCTGTAAACGCGCCACATTGCTACGGCTCGTTCCTGTTGCTATTTCATTAAGGCGAGCCTCCCATGCGACTAATGCAGCCTGCTTTTCTTTGAAATAGTCATGCCTGTCATAATGCGCTGCTTGCACACCGGAAATGCCATGCGACAGTAACTGTGCACGGGTGTCCCGACTTATGCTCATGCCAGCCAACATTGTTTCACAGGTGCGTCGGATATCACGCAAGTTAAATCGAGCGCAACCCATTTCTGTACAGATTTCAGTGACACGCTTACCGGGTGTTTCCAGAGCCATCGTCGTTTCACCATGAGAGGTAAACAGCTTGGCTGTACTGCCTTCTTTTGCGCGCTCCACAAGTTCAGCCACGAGTGAGGCAGCCTTCGATGCCAACGGCAAAAGGTGTTCTCGCGGCGCGGCACGTTTACCCTTTGGGTCAAATAATCGTAGTGTTCCAAGTTCAGGATCGAAATCAGCTATAGTAACGCGCAGCAATTGAGCAATACGCTGCCCACCCGTCAACAAAGCAAGCCGTAAAGCTTTGTCGGCCAAGCTGTCACCCAAGTATGTGATGTATGCTCTCAGTTCTTCCGTAGATAGCGTTCGGTTGCCGGCGGTCACGGTGATGGCTGGCACTGCCTCAACCGGGTTATTCTCAATATTGAAGGGAATCAGTTCAGCTGGCAGTGTTGCAGTAAAGGGAGCTTTCCTTGCGGCATTGTATGCAGCAGATATGTAACTACGAAGGATACCAGCGGCACGGATTTTCCCCGCTTCTTGGACCTTGCGTATCAACGCGGCAACATGGTGTGAGGTCACTTCATTAGCAGGCATGCTAGCGATGGCCTTGTCTGTAAAAACATGACACTTAAAAGCGCTTCTTGTTGATGCAGCACTCCTGTTTTTTCCTTTGGTGTCAAGCAGACGCGTATAGGATTCTAGCAAAGCATGTAATGTTAAATGCTTACGATACTCCGCCTTGAGCTTGATTGCAGCTTGCGCTTCCTTCTCGGCTGCTATGGCTTCCTGGCGCTCACGAAGTAGTTTACGTGGATCTAGACCTTGATCGGTTAGAACCTTGAGGCGTGTTGCCTCTTCTTGTGCTTTTCTTACTGACCAAGTACGTATATCACCTATGGTTATCCTGATAGTTTTATTGTGTAACGAAGTCTCGAAGATATAAGATCTAGTGCCTGCAGCGGTGACGCGTAGTCCTAATCCAGGAGTCTTATCGTCCCAATAGATACTCTGCTGCTTACCGGGCTTGCAACTGTATCCACTCACCCGACTTGCCGTGAAATTATCCTTACTCATTCTCGTCTTTTCTATGTAGGGGCTATGTAGGATTATTATATCAACAAAAAGGAATATAACGGAATGGGTAATTTGTGAAAAATTAACACAACATCCTGTTATTAAATTGCTTAAACTATATCTTATGTTTATTTATGTTGATTCATGTTCTTTAAGAAAGTGATTCGTAATCAGTAGGTCGGGGGTTCGACTCCTCTCAACAGCACCAATAAATCAATAGCTTGCATAAAAATATCACAATAGATTCAGATTCATGTAGACGCAATGTAGACAGAAAAACAGGTATAAAAGCAAATGAAAAATTTGCTTCAGAAAATCCGACTCCAAAGCAAATCAAATTTGCAATCAGAAGGCCCCGAGTTCGATTCTTGGTGTCGGCACCATAAAAACAATAGCTTAATGATGTTAATCATAAATTATTAGGGTCTTAGGAAGTTAAGCACTTATTAAAGTGTGTTAACTTTCTGAGATGAATGCTAAAAACAGATACTATTTTCGTTCTCGAATCAGAGAAGCAAAATTCAGGCAACTCATTCGATGTTTTTCGTTGGATTTTACTGCTACTGACACAGCCCAATTGACCGGCATTTCTATCCAATCCGTCAATACCATTTATCTTAAAATTTGACCTTTCATTAAAAATTACTATATGTCTAT
>CAZKPL010000111.1:0-5264 GCA_964554625.1 uncultured Nitrosomonas sp.
AAACCGTTGAGCAACGCTTTAAAATTGAATTATTTTATGTGACGTAGGCTATAGTGATGACTTTTCACCAGAGGGGTTAATGATGAGTGAGCAAAAGAAAAAGATCACCGTCTATTACGATGGTGCCTGCCCTAGTTGCATCAAGGATCGGCAAAACTATGAAAAACTGGCAGGGAAAAGCAGAGAAGAAATATGCTGGTTCGATATTGCCAGCCAGGGCGAGTATTTGCGCGAAATTGGCATTGATCCGCGCAGAGCCTTGAGTGAGCTGCATGTCCGGGACGAGCAGCAGCGCATTGTCTCCGAACTGGATGCCTATATTGTATTGATGTCGCGGGTGCCTTCACTCAAACCGCTGGCTTGGCTGATCGGTTTACCACTGATACGACCCCTGTTGTCATCACTCTACCGCCGCATGGTCCATCGGCGCCTGCAACAAACGGGACGACTGCAGATGGATGAAAAGCGGCATTTCCAAAGTAAAGACGGTGTCACACTCACCTACCGGCGATGGACACCCCCGCAAAACGAACAATCTCCACCCCTGGTACTGCTGCATGGTGCTGCCAGTAACTCCACCCGTTGGTGGCATTTCACTCAGCACAGTCAGCTGGCGGCCGACCGGCTGCTGCTGCGCCCGGATCTGCGCGGCCATGGCGAATCGATTTGGCGCGGCCCGGCACGCATCGAGGAATGGCGTCGAGATATCGCTGAGTTGCTGCAGCACGAGCAGCAACCGCGCGCGATTATCATTGGCCACTGCCTCGGCGCCAACATCGCCCTCAACTTTGCCGCACGCTATCCCGATCAGTGTGCTGGACTGGTGCTGATCGAACCGATGGCTCCTGAAGCTGTCACCGGCGTGCTTGCTCGGCTGCGTTCATTCATCCCATTGCTGCGTGTCACTGTCGCGCTGATCAAACTGCTCAACCGACTCGGCCTCTATCGGCGCAAACTTGGCACCTTGGACCTGCAGCTACTGGATCGGCGCGTGCATGAGGCCAGTCCTGCTGAACTGGAAACAATGCTGGCAGACTACGGCAAACCCAAGCATGATCTCAAAGTGATCCCAACAGCACAATATATCAATAACCTGATCGAAATCATGCGTCCCCTGCCCCTTGCTGAGGTGCGTTGCCCTGCCCTGGTCATCCAGTCAGGCGGACGCAGCATCACCGATCCGGAGCGCACTCAGGCCCTGCTGCAACAATTACCGCAAGTGGAATTTGCTACAGTTGACTCTGAACACTGGCTGCCGGCCACTCATCCTGATGAACTATGCGAATTGATTGATAACTGGGTTTTGAAAAATCATCGCTGATTATTCATATTGAATATGTCTTGCTTGACTGATGTGCTGTCAGGCACTCGAATCAGCATTCCCACACGAATATAGTCATGTAGTAAACCCTATGAATCTTGAAGAACAGCAATTTCTCAGCGATCTTGACAAAAAACGATTATGGACAGCCGCCAACAAGCTGCTGCCCATTATTCTGGATGCGGTAGTTTATAAACTCGTCGTACCTGGACTCATTTTCTTCAAGTACGTATCGATGCGTTCAAAAAACGTCGCGCTGAGTCAATTTACGCCATGCATCTTACGAGGTAAGTCGCCATTTGACTGGCATGGCCTTCGCATTGCATGCTGGACATTGGTTTCAACCTCTCGGTGCAAGCGATTCTTGTTCGGCGGGAAAAGCCTCGTAGAGGAAAGCCATCTTGTGCGTGTTGAGATTGTTGAGTACTACACGAATCAGAGCTTGCAAATGCTGTTTTTCATTCTCATTCAGGCTCACTTTATATTTGATGGCGGGCATGGTTCGATCTCTTTAAGCAAAAACTCATACCATACATCAGTAACTGACTCGATTGTTTTATTTTATTCTAAATTGACTGGCTACTAGACTGCAAAATCTAACCAAAACGCCCCGTAATGTAGTCTTCTGTTTCCTTATTCTTTGGTTTAATAAAAATTGTATCTGTTATATCAAATTCTATTAACTGACCCAGATACATATATGCAGTATAATCTGATACACGAGCTGCCTGCTGCATGTTATGAGTTACTATAAGAATAGTTACTTTATTTTTAAGATCAGCAATCAATTCTTCAATACTAGCAGTTGCAATTGGATCTAATGCCGAAGTGGGCTCATCAAATAATAGTATTTCAGGATCAGTTGCAAGCGCTCTTGCAATGCACAATCTCTGCTGCTGCCCACCAGACAAATTAAAAGCAAGATCATTCAATCTATCTTTGACCTCGTCCCATAATGCTGCATTACGTAACGCGTCTTCCACTTTTTCATCCAACATTGCGCGTTTTTTAATACCTCTAACTTTCAATCCATAGGCGACATTTTCATAAATTGACTTAGGAAAAGGATTCGGTTTTTGAAATACCATACTAATACGCATTCTTACTTCAATCGGATCCACATAAGGTGAGAGAATATTCTCATTGTCTGGATATAGAACTATATCACCCTCGTAGCGATTACCTGGATAAAGATCATGCATACGATTAAAGCATCGTAGGAAAGTAGATTTACCACAACCTGACGGTCCAATTAATGCAGTTACCTGCTTTTCATGCAAGATCATATCAATATTTTTCAGCGCATTAAAATTCCCATAGTAAAAACTCAAATTCCTGACTACAGATTTATGCTGATCAGGGGAAATGCCACCTGCCTCAGATTCTACTAAACTATTCTTTACCATTTGATTTTTTTACGCATACGATAGCGTAGATAAATAGCTAATGCATTCATCGTTAGTGTCATAACAACCAGTATCAACCCTGCTGCTGCTGCATTGGAATGAAACTCCTCTTCAGGTCGTGATACCCAATTAAACATTTGTATAGGCATCACTGTAAATGGTGCTGCCAACCATTCAAAAGATATAAATGGAAATTCATGTTTTATTGGAGACGGAGGCAGAAATGCAATAAAAGTCAATGCACCGATTGTGATAATAGGCGCTGTTTCGCCAATAGCCCGAGCCAATCCAATTATTACACCCGTCAAAATACCTGGAGCAGAATACGGTAATAAATGATCAGCGACTGTCTCCCATTTAGTGGCTCCCAGTGCATAAGAACCCTCTCGAATCACAATTGGAATAGTCCGTATCGCCTCACGAGTGGCCACAATAACAATAGGTAAAATTAATAAAGCTAAAGTCAGTCCTGCGGCTAAAATACTCTGCCCCAGACCTAATTGATAAACAAATAACCCTAGCGCCAGTAAACCATAAATAATAGAAGGCACCCCTGCAAGATTGGTAACATTAATTTCAATTAGCTCCGTGAATAAATTTTTAGGAGCATATTCCTCTAAATAAACACCAGCAGCTATCCCAAGTGGGACAGCTGATATTGCTGTAACCAACATTACTAAAGTAGTCCCCACCCAAGCTGAAAGAATACCTGCTGATTCTGGTCGGCGCGAAGGAAATGAAGTAAAAAATTCCCAAGAAAAACGAGGTATACCATCTATGAGCATTTGTATAAATAAAGCCATAAATGTTAGTAAAGCAATCATTAAAGCAAGCACACCCGCAACTAAAAAAATCAAATCCCAACGCCTATGTCGCGCTATAACAAAGCGTAACTCTTCTAATTTCTTTTCTTCGTTCATAAACGCTGTTTATTTAGAATAAAGTTTTATTAAGATACTTAACAAAGCGTTGATTAATTGCATCAAATTTCATTTTGTCCAGGAATATCTTAAATATTATCTAGATACTATTTTAAAAGTGAATGCTATCTTTTTAATATGCCTGACGATATCGTTTACGTAATAGATGGCCAAGTATGTTAAAGACCAATGTAATCAGTAACAAAGTTAATCCCGCTGCAAAAATAGTCTGATAGCCAATGCTGCCATGTGGTAAGTCACCCAAACTTACCTGAACAATATATGCGGTAATTGTTGCAGCTTGTTCCATTGGATTCCATGTCAAGTTTGGTTGCATACCCGCAGCTATGGCTACCACCATAGTCTCTCCTACCGCACGAGAAATTCCTAAAATATAAGCAGCTGCAATACCTGAAAAAGCCGCTGGCATCACAACTTTGATAGCTGTTTGAAATCTGGTAGCACCCATAGCATAAGAACCTTCTCGCAAATGCATCGGTACAGAACGCATAGCATCCTCAGTCATTGAACTTACGTACGGAATAATCATTATTCCCATTACTAGCCCAGCAGACAATAAACTAAATCCCGGCAAATCAGGAAAAATTACCTGCAATAAAGGTGTAACAAATAAGAGTGCGAAGTAACCGTAAACGATAGTAGGTATACCCCCTAACAATTCAAGAAATGGTTTCGTGACCTCTCGTACTGTATAAGATGCAAATTCTGAAAGATAAATAGCTATGGTTGTACCTAATGGGAGCGCTACTAGAAGTGCTACAGTAGAACTTACCACTGTTCCTGAGACCAATGGAAGAATACCATAGTGTGCATCATTAAATAACGGAGTCCATTGCGTATCAGTAAGAAATTCCCAAATTGAAACTTGCTGAAAAAATACAAATGACTCTTTTACTAACATGAAGACAATAGAGAAAGTAATTAAAATCGAAAAAAAAGCTGCTAAAAATAGCAGCAACTCTATAACTTTCTCTTTTATGTGACGCTTGTAGCTATACTGAAGATTGCCAGCTGATTTATCTATCTTCTCACATGTACTCTTTACATTTTTTGAATACATATCATTTTTCTAAATTATGAATTCAATTATTCTAAAATAAAATGATTACATTTTTATTGAAAGTATCATACCAATAACATACAACTTACGAAAATTAGATATTGAGGAAATATTAGAATTATTAGTTCTTTCTTACATTACTTTATCAAATATTATCTAATAGCATTCTCACCAAACGATGTCTATTCCACAATACTAACAATTCAGGTATTCATTTATATAAATAAAAACTACAAGCCAATTTCAATTGGCTTGTCAGCTTAAATTAAGCATATTATGTTAAATCTCATTTTTTTATCATCGCTGCTTCTTTCTAGAAACGCATAAAATCGTATTCTCTGAGATCAATCATTATTCCAGCATACCTAATTTAGCAAACAAAGAATTTAAGACATCTCACCACAAGCGGATAGAAGAATAAACTACATTCTTCTATCCGATGATTTCTCAATTCTCTCTGACTTAAATTCAATTAATCGACGTCTTCATCAGAGGAATCATCTTCGTCAGAGTTTTCCGCTTTATTCTCCTCACCG
>CAZKPL010000112.1:0-5018 GCA_964554625.1 uncultured Nitrosomonas sp.
CTAATCAAAATGAAAAAAATGGAAAGTATCAGAAAAGTATCCTTGATGTCAGCTTTGATATTACTGATTTTATTAATCAGTTCCCCGCTTTTCGCGTCTCGTGATGAATTCAATCAAAATTTACAGGAAGCCATTCAGAGTGGCCGTAAATTTATCAATAACTCTTATATTATTGGTTTTAAAAGACCTTCAATTTTTGACCAAGAGGGCCATGGACAATCTTTGATCGATCCGCCTGACGAGTCTCAGCGTGGTACCGGAAATATACCTTTTGGTGAGCACAGCACTGGGCAAAGCAAGGAGAATCTAGCTGGAATGATGGGATTGCGTGGCGAAGTACTTGCAATTTTCGAAGCAATAAATGCCGTCCACGTCATGATAGATGAAGATGAAGCCGAAAGATGGCGTCAGGATGACAGAGTTGAATACGTTGAACAAGATAGGATCTTAACTAGTGGCACCACTCAGACCAGTCCCGGGTGGGGGCTAGATAGGTTGGATGAGGCATCGGTTACTCTCGATAATACATATGTTTATACAAATACAGGAGCTGGTCGCGAAATCTATATTCTCGACACTGGTTTGGATTTATCGAATCCAACAGTCGCAGCTCAATTTGGTGGACGGGCATCTGTAATTTGGGACGTTAATGGTGGAAATGGCGCAGATTGTAATGGTCACGGCACTCAGGTTGCCAGTGCTGCTGCTGGAAGCACCAAGGGTATTGCTAAGGGGGCTACGGTGATAATGGCAAAAATAACGGCAGGTTGTACGGGAAGTTCATCTATATCCACTTCAGTAACTGCTTTCAACTGGTTGGCAGTAAATGAAACAGCAGGGACCATTGCTAACTGGAGCCAAGGATTTTATGATCCAGGATGTTTATCTCCAACAATAGATACTTCACTCGAAAACTCCATCATTGCTGCCCATAATAAAGGAATAGTGGTTGTGGTGGCAGCTGGGAATGATAGTTGTAATACTGCCAATTATTCACCGACACGCATTTCACAAGCTTTTGTAGTGGGTGCAACAAATAATCAACTTATCTCTAGTGGTAAAGACGCAAAAGCTTCTTTCTCTCGCACTGGGTGGAATATTTCTGCCTTTGCTCCAGGGCAATCTGTGGCACTACTGAATTATAATGGAACGTCTGTTACAAATAATGGAACATCGTTCTCGGCACCTTATATTGCTGGTATTTTTGCAGTGGCGTGCCAAGCTGCGGGTACTTTATGTGATACTGCAGCAAATGCAACAACGCTTTATGATGCGCTCAGAAATACAAGTGTAATGGGCACTGTTACTAATACTGACGGCACTCCTTTAACCGGGGCAACATCTCGATTTATAGTGCAACAATGGTAAGCATGTTTATAAGATGAATATTCAGGACGTTTAGGTTTTATAACATTCTGCCTGTTTTATAGGAGTTAGCGCAATGATCAAGACAAGATATTTAGCTACAGCATTTATTTTGTGCAGCTGTATTACCATGACAATGGCCGATAACGTAATAGCGGAAAGCACAAGTTTTTTGAATAACAATGTGCCTAGTTATGAAAAGGGTGTTTTGACGATTCCACGTGTCGACACACCGGATCAGATTGGGAATTATCAGAATGCAGCGCTTGAATTCGATCCACAGTTAAATGCCTGGATTCTACATCATGTCGATACAACGAGATTCGATCCTTTTAATCCAAGAATTAAGTCAGTCGACGTTTTTATCATTGATGATTCTTTTCCAGCGCAGGTCTTTTTACAAGTCGTGGGTGATTTTATATGCGGTGAATTCGGGCAAATTAATACAAGTCGGAAAGAAAACTTGTTTGATATACAAATCACTGTCATCCCGACGCTACCAGGGCAGTTGTGCACTCAAAACGTTACGGAATTTGTTAGAGTCATTCAGTTGGATGTATACCGCCTAGGTGCTGGGGATTATCAATATAGTATCAATGGCGGTAATTCAGGTACGTTCAGTTTAACTGAAGACAATAAATTTGGTGAATGCGGTGGTACGAATAATGGCGAAGAAATTTGTGAGATTGAATTAACCGCAGCTGGTAACCGGTCAGTGTCTATACGCTGACCGGTTTCAGTGACAATAAACAAACCTGTCAGAGCATCATAAATCCAGTGCCGCATTGAGACGATCCTCAAAATATATCGCCAACTGGAATAATGTCAAATTCCAGTTTAGTATCGGCGTTGTCTATTTCTTGCTGGCTTTATGATGCCGACATACAGTGATTTCAGTAACTTCTCAGGGCCTAGAATAGTCAACCCTGAAAATATACGCAAGTATTTGATATGAGTTATAAATAACTGAATTTGTACTATTTGAATCGACTGGGAATGTTAAAATAAATGGATATTTTCTGGTTGAAATGGTGATTTATCGATGCTTACACCCAGCAGTTCCATCCACTAACCGAATCTGTTTGAAACAGACTTGTTACTGCAACTTGGCCCTGCCGATCCATTGTTACGGCTTGCCTTAGAGATACACACATTGAATTTGCCGGAGCGCTGTATCATGTAACGGCACGTGGCAACGCGCGGGAAGATATCTATGGCGATGATGCTGATCGTCAGCAGTTTTTGACGTTGCTACAGAATACAATCACTCGTTATAACTGGGATTGTCATGCCTATTGCCTCATGAGCAATCACTATCACTTGATGATTGAAACCAATTCGCCACCCTATCCAAGGGCATGAGGCATCTCAACGGCACTTACACGCAATATTTCAATCGGCGGTATCAGCGCGTGTCGGTCATGTGTTTCAAGGTCGCTTCAAAGCCATCCTGGTGCAGAAGGATGCCTATCCTATCTGCTGGAATTGGCGCGTTACATTGTTCTAAATCCGGTGCGGGCGCAGATGGTGCGCAATGCCAAGGCATGGTGCTGGAGCAGCTATCGCGCAACGGCTGGCTATGAAGAGGCCGGTACCTGCTTAACAAGCAAATGGATACTCGCCGGATTTGACGAAAGACAGAGCATCGCTCAGCAACGCTACCGTGATTTTGTTCAAGCCGGTAAAGGACAGCCTTACCCCTGGCAACAGCTGAAGAATCAGATTTATCTGGGCAGTGATGATTTTGTCAATGACATGCGACGCAAACTCAATCCGGAACAATCACTCTAAGATATACCCAGAAAGCAAAAGCAGGCTCCTGTAAAACCATTGAGTTACTTTGCAGAGCGATATCAGACTCGCGATGAAAGCATGGCTCAAGCTTATTTAAGTGGGCACTATACGCTGGCACAAGTGGGCGAATATTTTGGTGTGAGCTACGCCACCGTGAGCCGGGCAGTGAAACTAGCGGAAAAGAGAAAGCTGGAATGTCAAACGTAAAGTCTGATAATCATCTAGCCGTCCTCCCCTCGGCGGAAGCCGAAGCGGATACAGTAGAGATACGAACCAACTTTATCAATGGAGGACGAAATGAGATTTCGCGGTATAGATCTGCATTCAAACAACAGTTTTATCGTGATCATCGACGAACAAGGCCGGGTTGTGTATAGCCAGCGGCATGCCAATAGTTTGCCTGTGACCTAATGGAATGGACGCTCACTTTCCTAAACGGCATCAGAGTGCCAAAATAGTGGTTCTATGATCACTAAAACAGAGAGGAGCGTCCGACATGAAGATTACAACAATTGGTATTGATTTGGCAAAAGAAGTGTTTCAGATTCACGGTGTCGATAATCACGGCAAGATTGTACTGCACAAGCAATTGCGCCGGAATGGGATGGCAAAGTTTTTTGCCAATTTAGAGTCCTGCTTGATTGGCATGGAAGCCTGCGGTAGTGCACACCACTGGGCGAGAAAGCTTGGTGAATTTGGGCATACCGTCAAGCTTATGCCACCTCAATTTGTCAAACCATACGTGAAGACCAACAAGCATGACATGGCAGATGCGGAAGCAATCTGTGAAGCGGTGAGCCGACCGAATATGCGATTTGTGCCGATCAAACATGTTGAGCAACAGGCCGTCCTGGCAGTGCATCGTGCTAGACAAGGTCTGCTCAAGGCCAGAACTGCACAAGCAAACCAGATACGCGGTCTGCTCTCTGAGTTCGGCATTGTTATCCCGCAGGGCATCCATTCGATTGCCAAACGAGTGCCTGACATTCTGGAAGATGCTGAAAACGGTTTACCGGGAACAATGCGTCATTTACTGAGGCGATTGAATGATCATCTCAAAGAACTGGGCCGGCAGGCAGAAGAACTGGAGTTACAGATCAAGCTGTGGCATAAGGAGAATGAAGCCAGCCAGAGACTGGAAGCTATTCCCGGCATAGGGCCGATTACGGCAAGTGCCATAGTAGCAACAGTAGGAGAGGCAAAAGAATTCAAGAATGGCAGGCAACTGTCGGCATGGCTGGGATTGGTTCCAAAACAATGTTCCAGCGGTGGCAAGCAGTTGTTGCTTGGTATCAGCAAACGTGGCGACACTTACCTGCGCACCTTACTGATCCACAGGGCGCGTGCAGTCATCCGCTTTGCCGAAAACAAAGCTGAACCAGAAAGCTGGCTGCGCAAACTGATAATGCGGCGTAACAAGAATATCGCTGCTGTTGCGCTGGCGAACAAGAACGTACGCATCATCTGGGCGTTGCTCGCCAAAGGTACAACATTCCACCCCGATCACGCCGCATCGGCAGCAAGCGCAGCCGCTACATAATCGTGGTGGATGGATTAAAAATGTATTGGTAATGCCGCATCAGAAACGAGTTTAAGGAGAAAAATTTCCACCGATTGCACAGGCAATCATGACATGATGGCGAGACTGGTCAGACCGTGAGTGACTAAACCTAAATTTGACCAAGTGCATAGAGCACGTTGACCTGATAAGGCGTTACTCAGCGGATTCCATCAGGGACAGAGGCAATGCGCCTCATATAAAGTCCGGATGTATGGCTGCAATCTTTACCTTCTTAAAATCATCGACTGAAAGCTTGGCATAACGTGAGCGTCCATGTATGGTCAAGTAAAACCGGACA
>CAZKPL010000113.1:0-4964 GCA_964554625.1 uncultured Nitrosomonas sp.
ACGCCGGCTTCCCGCATCAGGCTTCGAGCTTTCCAGCGGCCAACTGGATAACCCAGCGCATTGAGCGTCTTTCCGATTCTGCGGCTGCCGTAGCTATGATTGCTGGATTTCGCTATGCCTCGAACCGTTTCAAGTATTTCCTCGTGACATTGTTTTTCAGAATAATTGTCAGTGCGCCGGACATAATCATAGCAGGCGCTGCGGCTTACACCCATGAGTTGGCACATCAAGCCAACCGGGTAGGTCTTCTTCCGTTGGGTGATGAACGAATATTTCACTTCGTTTCTTTCGCGAAAAAGACCGTCGCTTCCTTTAGTATTTCCCTCTCCAGCTTGAGCTGCTTGATCTGGGCCTTCAATTGCCGGATCTCTTCCTGCTCCGGTGTCAGTTTCCCATTACCCCGGAATGACTGATCAGCTTCATCCGCCTGGTATTCCCTGATCCACCTCCTCAGCATATTGGCATTGATTTCCAGACTTCGAGATACTTCTGTCTTCGTATGACCTTGATCCAACACCAAACTGATCGCATCTAATTTGAACTCTTTTGTGTACCGCTTTCTCGTTACCATTTCTTCCTCCAGTTAATGCTATTTTCTCTTAACTGGAATGTCCGGATTCATTGGACCATGTCAATATTCTTCAGAGTGACAGTAGATTACACCAAAAATAGTCATTAAAAATTGCATTTCGAATTTGAATCCACGTTTCCTTTTCTTACAGAGCATCCTGTGCGATACTTTGCGACCTAGTATTCTTCTAATCCATAAAGATGGAAAGTATGTAATATTATCGGATTATTATCCTAAATCCGAAGGAAAGAGTGGTAGACTCCTAATATAATAGACAAGTCTGTTTATTTATGCGTTTTTTTTATTATGAGCGGTAATTTTATAAATTAAAGAATGAAACCTCCTCTTTGCATTGCGATCACAGGTGCAGCAGGTCAAATTGGTTACAGCCTGTTATTCAGAATTGCGGCTGGTGATATGCTTGGAAGTGATCAGCCCATCATACTGCATCTACTCGACGTTACTGGATCTCAACATATTCTTGATGGTGTAGTAATGGAATTGTGGGACTGTGCTTTTCCACTTCTGAAGAATGTCGTCACAACAGATGATCCGTTAATTGCTTTCAATATGGCGGATATTGCCATTTTAGTTGGCGCACGTCCCCGAACTAAGGGCATGGAGCGCAAGGATCTACTTGCAGCAAATGCAGAAATATTTAGTATTCAAGGTAAGGCACTAAATAAAGTTGCTAAACGTGATGTGAAAGTATTGATTGTTGGTAATCCAGCCAATACCAATGCTTATATTACAATGCGAAATGCTCCAGATCTTCCTTCACGCAATTTTGTTGCTATGCTTAGACTTGATCATAATCGCGCGTTGTATCAAGTAGCAACAAAATTAGGTGAGCCCATATCTAAGATCAGAAAAATGATTATTTGGGGTAATCATTCCTCTACTCAATATCCTGATCTCAGTCATGCAGAAATTGATGATAAGAAAGTGATAAATATTATAGATGATCAGACTTGGGTAGAGAATTATTTTATTCCTACTGTGCAGAAGCGAGGGGCCACAATAATTGAAGCAAGAGGATTATCAAGTGCAGCCAGCGCTGCTAATGCAATCATTAATCATATCCATGATTGGATAATCGGGACAAAAGAAAATGACTGGGTATCAATGGGAGTTTCTTCTGATGGAAGTTATGGAATTCCCGAAAACGTAATTTATGGTTTCCCCGTTACATGCCAGAATGGTGTTTATACAATAGTTCAAGGATTAGAGATAAGCGAAACTTCTAAAGCAAAGATGCTTGCTACATATAAAGAGCTTCTAGAGGAGAAGAACTCAATTAAACATTTGTTAATATAAAATCTATTTAATTTCTTCCAGTTCTCTGAGAAAAGAAAGAACTTCCTCAGCATGATTAGGTACTTTAACACCGCGCCATTCTTTTCGTAATATTCCTTCTTTATCGATGACAAAGGTGCTGCGTTCTATACCGCGTACTTGCTTGCCATACATATTTTTCATTTTAATAACGCTGTAAAGCTCACACACGGACTCATCAACGTCACTAAGTAAATCAAAAGGTAATGATAGCTTTTCCTTAAAATTCTCATGAGACTTTATGCTATCTCGCGAGATCCCGACAATTTCACTGTTAGTGTTCTTGAATTCAGTATATAAATCACGAAATTGTAGACTTTCATCTGTACACCCAGGTGTATTATCTTTAGGATAAAAATAAATCACTATATTTTTCCCCAGCTGTGCAGATAGATGAAATATTTTTTCACCAGTAGCCTTAAGCTCAAAATCTGGAGCAGATTTAAGTATCATAGCAGTAATGTGATATCAAACTAACGTTGTAATTAAGATTTAGTGATTTAGGGAGTTTTTAGGGAATTATTTGATCTATTACTATTGCAACATCTTTATCGCCAATTTTCACAGGTTGGCTAAAACCTTCCAAATCGCCACTTGCTGGTATAGCTTGACCTGATTTCGTTATCCTGGCACCAATGACTACTTCAGGAAAACTAGACATCTTCATAGTTGGTGTCATAGCCATATCATCATCTAACGAAAAGGTTGCAGGTAAATCTTTGGCAGTCAATCTTAAGATGGCTAATGGCATTTTTGGTCCAGTTTTAGCTCGTGCAAAAACAAACAAAGTATCATTTGGTAACACTTTGTTAGTCAAAGAAGGATCCAGCGTGACGGTACCCGTGATGGCTTTGGCATTATCGAATTTATCAGATGATGATTGCTGTTTTGCCTCAGCAGGCAAGTCATTGCTTATATTTGAGTTTTGTGCCAATTGCATTGGGGCAGCACTCTCTTTACTTTCCATAGCTAGTGATTTTGCCTGAGCAATGCTATCGCTTACTGATTTAGCCAATCGTGAATCGGATGGAATAGCACTCAGCAATCTTTCCCAGTAGACTGTAGCTTGATCATATTTTTTTTGTTCAAATTCAACAGTTCCTGCCAATGCAAGTGCTTTTGGATAATTTGGATCAATCTTAAGTGCTTGATTAATTAGTTCAGCGGGTTTTCCAATCAGACTCCCATTATTTGTCATTGCAAGTACATCTGCATAATCACTCAATAATTGTGCACTATCAGGAATAATTTCAATTAATTTAGCATATGTCGCACTTGCCTCATCAAATTGACCTGTAATTGCGTAGGTTCTACCCAGCATAACCCAACCTTCGATATCCTCAGGATTTTCCTTGAGACGCGCAACTAAATTATCCACAACAGATTTAATTTCGGTATGACCAGGAGGCATTTCTGCCATGTCTTGTGAGTGAGATTGCGTTACATCGGCTAACTGGGATTGTGGGAGCAATCCGCGTGTATCGCCTAGAATCAAATATAACGAGATTGCTGCAAGTGGAACCGCTAGAATGACGATAGCTATCGTGGTAATTCCACCACCCTTTATAATAGAAGAAGCTGTAAGATTTTTTGATGATATCGCCAAGTCTTGCAACATTCTTTTGTGCAGTTCCTGCTTACTTTTATCATATTGTTCCTTAGATAAAATATCATTATGCAGATCATTGTCCAATTCAGAAAGCTGATCACGATAAATCGCAATGTTTGCAGTTTCTCGTTCTAGTAATTCTGTTTTATCCTGTTGTTTTCTAAGTAAAGCTGGAAGTACAAACAGCAATGCAGCAACAATAAAAACACCGGCTACAACCCAAAACGAAGTCATACTTACTTTATTCCTTATTAATTTTTCTTATTAAAGCTTCAGCCTCCAAGCGCTGGCTTTCCGATAATGGGAAGTCTTCCACTTGTATGCGACGGCGCCTTAAGTAAACGATTAAAGCCGTTGTTGCACCTGCAAACAAAATAAGCGGACCAAACCATAATAATACTGTGATAGATTTGAATGGTGGATTGTAAAGAACAAAGTCACCGTAGCGGGCAACTAGAAAATCTATGATTTCTTGGTCACTTTTATTGGCTTTCATTTGCTCTCGAATTTCACGTCTCAAATCAATAGCAAAATCAGCACGAGAACCAGCAAGTGATTCATTCTGGCATACCAGGCAGCGTAGATTCTCTGACAGTTCAATTAAGCGTTTTTCCAGCACTGGATCCTCGGCAACTGGTAAAGCTTCATTAGCAAAACTAGTCAATGGCAACAAAACCACAAAAAGAACAATAGCTAGCTGTTTTATATATTTTAAAAATTCATCAGCACGCTCTTGTAAAGCAAAAATATCTATAACTTTAAATTTATACATCGAATCTACCCTTGCAACTCCCTTATCAATGGAAGAATTTTGTCTTCCAGTGATTTTACCGTTACAGGTCCAATATGTTTATGACGAATAATTCCCTGTTTATCAATGATATATGTCTCGGGAACACCGTAGACACCATAATCGATACCTACCTTACCATCTGAATCAACAATACTGACGGTATAAGGATCACCATATTGTTTAAGCCATTGTAAAGCAGTATCTCGTTCATCTTTGTAATTGAGACCATATATTGGCACTATCCCGGTCTTGGCTAGTTGTACAAGTAAAGGATGTTCATCACGGCAAGCTACACACCAAGAAGCCCAAACATTCAGCATCCATACTTTGCCGAGATTATCTTTTGACATCATGGTTTTTTCCGGATCATGCAAATGATGCAACTGGAAAACAGGTGCCGGTTTATCTATAAGAGGCGATGGCACCTGGCGAGGATTCAGCGTTAGACCAATTCCAAGAAATACAACTAGAACAATAAATAGAGCAAGCGGTAATAAGAAGCGGATCATACCTTTCTTACCTCTGCTGGAATAATACCGGACTCTGTATCTCCGGGTTTTGTATCTGTATTACTTTTAGTACGTATTTCTGAAGTAATCTCAGTCTTGTCTCTTTTACGAATACCGTAACGATAACGACGATCTGTAACAGCTAGA
>CAZKPL010000114.1:0-4928 GCA_964554625.1 uncultured Nitrosomonas sp.
CTCTGTAAACAACCCTGAGATTTCTTACAAGTTGTATTTTAATTGACAAAGTGGAGATGAAGCCTGCTTCCATACAAATAAGATTACTTAGTTGTAAGGATTTATTAGCTTCTTCCAGGGCATAACTTAAGTTGCCTGATAATGCTGATAACCACATAGAATAGGAATGATGCAAACTAATTACCATACGTTGCCCATCGCTACGAAATTTGATGGCCGTATGCAACGCTGCTTCAGCTGCTTTCAGATCATGCTTTTCTATGTGATAACCAACAAGGTTAGTTAGCAAAATATTCTTAAATAATTCAATACCTGATAATTCTGATAGTTCAAGACCTTTATGGGTATAACAAAAAATTTTTTCAGTATCGGCGGTAAGCAAGCTGTGCAAAACTAATGTATAGGCACTTATGATACGAATCAGAGCTGGCAGCGAATCATCTTCCAAAACTGATTCCAATAATGGGACTATCGAACTCATCTTGGCAACCTGAAAGGTGACCAGATAGTAGTGTCCTAATTGTGTGCTAAGCAACATTCTTAGTTTTCTGACCGGCACAAAATGTATGATGCCAACGCAAATCTTGATCATTCTTTCTAGCCAAGGATGTTGTGCGTTATATATCGACAGCGCCTGAATCGCAGTAGCATAAAAACGAATTTTCAATTCAATCGACGGTGCCGAGAAATCTTTATGAATCATATCAAAGCGATCCATCCAAACTTTCAATTTGGAAAAATCATCCCAACTGACGACAATGGATTCAACCGCATCAACCCAAGCCGAATAAATCCCTTTGGTATCTTTCGCATCAATGAATTGCTGATAACTTTTTTCTAAATAGCTCTCTGCCCGCAATGGATCGGATGGTTTGATCGTCAATGCGTACCAGTAATTCAACCAGGCATTTGATTCAAGATATTCGACAGGAAGTGCTTCCAGCCACTGCCGGAGTGTGCGATACCGCCCGGTATCAATCAGTTTTGGCGCTTCTTGCGAGAGTAGTTCTCGTAAAGTGGACCAATCTTGCAATTGTTGATATAAGGGAAGCGCTTCGATGATCTTATCTTCCCTTACTAATATCAAAGCCGCTTTACGCTGCAACGCCTGCCATTCCGACCCAGTATATAAAACCGGTGCTTGTAACAGCAGTAGCTCGCGAAAAAGCGGATGGAAGCGGTAACCGGAGTTGCCACCCGAAGTTCGTTCGATCAGCAGGTTCTTATTCACAAGTATTTCAAGATCTGCCTGTGCTTGATGGTAAGCAGTTAATTCTTCACTCATATCTACTGTGAATTGAGTAAAAATAGCGCTAGCGGTTAGAAATGCGTGCAACGGTTTGGGCAGGGAAGATAAGATTTGCGGAATCAAAAAATCAAGCGAGTTTTTGCTGGTACCCGATTTATCAATCCTCCCAGATAGGGTCATTTGTCTTGCCAACAGGACCATTGCAGCCGCCCAGCCTTGTGCTTTCCACTGAATCTGCGCTACCTGATCCGAATTCAGATGCGGATCAATCCAATGAATGAACTCTTCACCTTCCTGATCAGAGAAGCGCAAATCAGCATCGTTGATTTCGAGTAGTCTGCCGGTTAGTGATAAACGTCCCAGCTCCACGTCGGGTCTATTTCTGCTGATACAGATTAATTGCAGTCCTTGTGGGAGTTGATCGACGGCTATTTGCAACAACCGGAAAAATTTGGGGTCCTGTTCCAATTCCTGGCAGTTATCGAGCACTACAGCGGATTCCCGAGCAAGCACACTAAAAAGATCGCGAAAAAATACACGTGCAAAATTCTCGATATCGTCTGTGTATTCCGCGGTAAACACAGGTAGTTTGAAGTTTTTTTCTGGGTAATTGCGGTGTGCGGCCAATCCTAGGAAATAAAAAATATCAGTAATGTGATTAGAACCCGCATCGATCCGGTACCACAAGAAATCATCTCCGCGGTGTTTGAGTAAACTGATAACAAATACCGTCTTGCCCGCGCCTGGTACACCATTTACCCACACCAGCTCAGATGCCTTCTTACTTGCAACCAATGTAAATAATCGTTGCCGCTCAAAAATATGCTCGTAATTTGGTGGAATAATTTTAGTGGGATATCTTCTTTCTGCCATTACTTTTTTAGTTTCGAACGATAATTCATTTGTTTGTAAGTTATTTGTAAGCCCACTATGGGTAGTATTCAGTCTGTGTTTCTAATCCTAACTGGAAATATCAAATATTTTTAATTTTGATCATCAAAAAATCAGGAGAAAAAATGACTGTTAATAAAAATGAACGAGCATTAATAGTAATAAGTGATTTAACAGAACGTCCACCGGAAAAAGATAGGCTTTATAACTTTATCGAGACTGCGGGTAGGAATGTATGTGAAACTATTCTTAAAGATGATTATGCTGATTATGTAACACTGTATGATAACTCAGCAACAAAGAACAATTTGATTCAGATTCTCAAAACTATTGGAGCAAAAACCACCATTAAAGCCATCGATTTAATTGTAATGTTACATGGCTTTCCAAATATACTAGGTTTCAAAGGCGGTAATTACAATACTGTATCGCTCGCCAATGAGATTGCTGCCCTTAATCTAAAGAACAAACTTCGACTTGTATATTCGACCGCATGCTTTGGAAGCTCGCATAACGATGATTTCCGTAATGCTGGGTTTAATACATCAATAGGGGCTCAAAAGGTTAACACAAATGCTGCAGTAGAACTTCCGGTTCTTCTACAACTTTGGGCATCAGGTCAAAAAATCAAAGATGCTCTGGCAGTAGCAGAGAATCCCTTGTCAAGAAACGCAGCTGATGCTGCAGCAAAACTTTATGCAGATTTAAATAATTTTAGTTATCGAAACGAAATCAATAGTGATAAGGTTTTGCGCGGAGATAGTCAATTGACAATAAACTCGATTGGCTAGAAAAGTATGATGCGTTCAAATTTCAGAGTATGACAGGTGATTGCTTGCCAATAATTGTTAGATTTGTCACGTTTCATTTTTAATGATCTTCTGTCAATAACAGCATAACTTAATCTTTCTTTATGGAAATGCTGATTAATATACTGCATGAGTGGATCGCTTCGTTGCCCAGTACTTGATTCCTTTTTTATCAAAATAATATGTCTCAGTCACTGCGTTCCGTGCGCCTTGCGCTTCATTGCATTCATCGAATTAATCAGCGTTTCTTTATCAATCCCATAATATTTATCACTAAACATTATGCATTCGTATGTAGCTGATACGCTATTTACTACAGCTCTAATTATGACTATCTATTAATATAAATTGGAATTTTCATGTTGTCAGATCGCATCATATTTTTTGAGTCGCCCATTGCCACCTGTCAAAGCCTGATCGCACATATAAAAAGCGGAGTTTTACTGCACCGGCTATTTACAAATACATTTGGCTTAACTTTATTTATGATAATGCTCGCGCTTGTTGTTGCTGGCGCACCAGGAGCTGCAATTGGAGCAAGCGGGATTGATAGCGACGGCGATGGTCTCTCAGATGAGATCGAGCTGACGCTCAAAAAGAAAGATAAAGTTAAGTTTTCACCTACGAATGCTGATTCCGATGGTGATGGGTATCCAGATTCAATTGAGGCGCTGCAGGCTGACCCAAAATCGATCATAGTTATTAATGGCGCAGATGATCTTGAGAAAGTGCTTAAAAAAAAGCCATACTCCTTTCTCGAAGTAAGTGCACTTTGGTGTCAACCGAGCTGGAGGTTTGCTCCAATTTATCTCGAAACAGCACGAATCAATGCTGATGCCATAGGCATTTCTTTCACAGTTCACCAAGGATCAGACGATCCAAGCTTCTCTACTTCATTTACAAACGATCTCGGTGTAACGGGTTTTCCAACAACACTTTTTGTTGGCACTGGCGGCATTATTTTGGGCAAATTTATTGGCTACCCGTCTGAAGATGATTTTGCAGATCGCTATAAACGTTTAGTAAATAGCCTCGCTGTAGCAGCAATTGACGGTTACTTGAGTTTCCCTGAGGCGCTTAATGCTCGAGTAGATTCAGGACTTATACGCGACTTTTATCTCGATAGAGCTGCATTCCTATCCCTCGCTCCACCGAGCGGAGATGATGACATTGACGGATTGACGAATGAAGAAGAGTTAAGGCGCGGTACTGACCCTTTCTATGCGGACAGTGATCACGATGGCCTAAAGGACGGTGAAGAGGTTGTCATGGGCCTTGACCCGCTTAACAGAGACAGTGATCACGATGGGTTTAGTGATGGGGAAGAAACAAATATACTTGGTTCAAATCCATTTGATTCTAATGATCCTGTTTTCATCGATTCTGATTCAGATGGCATCAACGATTCCAGGGAGATTCTGAACGGAACTGATCCAAACGATTCAGATACGGATAACGACGGATATACCGACGGAGCTGAATCAGAAGCCGGAAGCGATCCCCTTGATCCTGCTTCTGTTCCTCGACCTACAACTTATGAGGATTTCGTTGCTCTCGCGGATAAGGATAGTGATGCCGATGGCTGGAGTGATCTCATTGAGTATCTCATTGAATATTTTGCAATAAATGGTGAAGTTCAAGGCTCTACGGACAGAAATGGTGACGGATTGAGAGATCTTCCGGAGGAGATTGTCGAACTTCATACCTATTTCTACCAACTGGACTCCGGCTTATGGCCCTTCAGAGTTGAATCGGGTGCTATCGTGACTGATGCAGATACTGATGGCTTGCCAGATGACCAGGAAGAATTAGCAACGTCCGAGAATCGAGACAACGACAACATAGAAATTGATCTCGACGATGAAATTCTTCGTTTCATTAACGAATATTTAAGTCGGTGACGTAATTTTTCTAACTTGTTTGGCATGGTCTGTAAGAAATCTCAGGGTTGTTTACAGAGAGGTTGATTGAAATAAGCG
>CAZKPL010000115.1:0-4833 GCA_964554625.1 uncultured Nitrosomonas sp.
GACGGTGGGATTGTTCAAAAGCAATATCGATGCAGATACTTTTTTCGGCTGGACGGTATACGATCTGTTGCCAAAATTCCCGCCAGCATCAGTTGTGGTCATGGATAACGCAACTTTTCACAGAAGGCAGGATATTCAAAATGCAATCTCACAAGCCGGACATACGCTTGAATATCTGCCTGCGTATTCACCAGACCTTAACCCCATTGAGCACAAATGGGCACAAACCAAAGCAATCAGAAAACAACAAAACAAAACCGTTGAGCAACGCTTTAAAAGCGAATCATTTTATGTGACGTAGGCTATAAAATTAAACATTACAGAGGAATGCTCAAATAGCTAGAAATTACATGGGCTTATACGGTTCGTATCGGTATTGATTTGGTTTCGTTAAAATGTCAACAGATCAACAGAATCTAGTAGTTACAAATTTTCTTTTGAAATTTAAATCATTTGCATAAAAGTATATTTAATCTAATTTTCGTGTATTTAATTTATTTATAGAGATACAACTTAAATTAAATACAAATATACCGATAATCAATGTGTAGGTTTTATTACACTATTTTTGATTATTGGCATTTCTAGATTGACATGGGAACGAAAAATAGATTTTTTAGTCTATTTTTTATAAACTTTATGACATTTGAAAACAGACAAAATGAAACTTTTCAAGAAAATACCTAACCTAAGGGAAATTCGACAGAAACTTGGTCTTAATCAACAAGAGTTTTGGAGTAAAGTAGGTGTAACCCAGAGTGGTGGTTCGCGTTATGAGAGTGGACGAGAAATGCCAAAAGCTGTCAGAGAACTAGTGCGTTTGGTTCATATTGATCATATTGATTTGACCAAAATCAAACGAGACGATTTGATCGTAGCTGCAATGCTAAAAGCACAGTATCCTGAGCTATATAAAAGCCTGAGAAAATCAGCGAAATTGAAATAACTTCGAAGATTCTATTTATTGATATTTAGCAAATCAGTTTATTGCATTATAGATATTGACTAACTTTATAAATCGTAATTATGGATGGATCTTGACTTTAAACCCAAGATTTTCAATTTTTTCGGCAAATAATCCCATCCATTCCGTCGAAACTTTCGAGAGTCGCGGTGCCTCAGGTTGCAAAGAAGGACGTGCCAGTCCGTACAGCAAGACTCCTTGTAATAATATGCCTTTTTGTTGCATTTTATAGAGAAACTCAAGATAAGCATTAATTTCCTTCTCAGGAGGAGGTATTCCATCTATTTTAAACACGCAGGTTTGTAACCAAGTTGGGCATAACAACGCCGCTAACCACAGATTGTTATGCATCTTTTGTAAACTCATTCGAGTATTATTAATGCGGTTTCGACCTTCTAGCGTCACACTGTCTAATTTGAACCAGATCTCGCTATTTAGCTTTGCCATGTGGCTAAGCCCCCTCTGAACAGAGGGTCTATCAATCAAACTTCCATTGGTAATCAGAATCAACTTGAGCTTTTCTGGCAGCGGAAAATCATATTTAACTCGTTCAATCAAATTTATTACCTGCTCAAACTCTTTTGCACTTGTTGGTTCCCCATTGCCTGATAAAGCGATATCATTGATACGTCTAGCTTGCGGCGGTACTTTATCTAGCATAAAGCGCCCATAAAGTAGCTCATTGAGAAAAGTACGTAACTCCTGCTCAAGTTTGTCTAAATGAATCGTTGGCGATGAGCCACGTTTGAGACTTGGCACTTGGCAATAGATACATCGCCAATTACAAGCATTATTGGGGTTCAGATTAATTCCAATTGATATACCCGAGGCTCGACGTGAAATAACCGGATAAACGTAAGTCATCCTAGCGCTATCACGGCTATGATCTGAAACGCTTAATAGTTTAGCAGTAGGCTGCAATGATATAATCCACCAAATGTTGATTACGCGTAGATTAGAATTTGATGCCGGGCATCGTATTTCCACACACAATAGCCAGTGCCGTCATTTGCATGGTCACCGTTATGTGGTAGAAATTACTTTATCAGGCAATATTATCTCTGAGGAGGGTGTATCAGAGCAAGGGATGGTTATGGATTTCTCTGAAATCAAACGTATTGCTAAAGATGTTCTAGTTGATAAATGGGATCATGCTTTTCTAGTGTATGCTGGAGATAAGATTGTACTTGAATTTCTACAATCACTCGAAAATCATAAAACAGTTATCTTAGACACACAACCGACAGCAGAGAATCTAGCAATTAAAGCTTTTCATATACTAGACCTTGCGTTTCAAGGTATTTACAAAAATCAGCTTAGATTAGAGCAAGTTCGACTGTATGAAACACCTAATTGCTGGGCTGATGCGATAAGAGAAAAAACTAACAATACTTATAACTTATAAAAATCTGAATCTAATAATTTGCAGCCATGTTTGTTGATTCACACTGTCACCTAGATTTTCCTGATCTTGCAGCTAATCTTGATGAATTATTAGGTAACATGCAACAAAATAATGTTACACATGCATTGTGTGTAAGCGTTAATCTAGAGAACTTTCCTCGTGTACGCTCATTAGCGGAGCTGCATCACAATCTTTTTGCATCTGTGGGTGTACACCCTGATTATGAGAATTTAATTGAACCGAGTGCTTTGCAACTAGCAGAACTTGCTGATCATCCTAAAGTTGTTGCTATCGGAGAGACTGGGCTTGATTATTTTCGACTTAAAGGAGATCTGGAATGGCAAAGAGACCGCTTTCGTCGGCATATTCGCGCAGCAAAGCAATGCAATAAGCCACTTATCATTCATACACGAGAAGCAGCGGCTGATACGCTGCGCATTATGGCTGAAGAAGGCGCAGATAGTATAGGTGGCGTAATGCATTGCTTCACAGAAAATTGGGAAGTCGCACAACAAGCAATTGAGATGGGTTTTTACATATCATTTTCTGGCATTCTTACCTTTAAGAATGCTACCATTGTTAAAGATGTCGCAAGAAGAATTCGCCTCGATCGAATATTGATTGAAACAGATTCTCCCTATCTTGCTCCAGTGCCGTATCGTGGAAAGATCAATCAACCTGCTTTCGTACATTATATCGCCGAAGAGATAGCTAAGTTGCGTGAAATGAGCTTGAAAGAAATCGCAGTAATTACTACAGATAATTTCTTCAACCTATTTGGTCGATCCTGAAATACTTCTGAAATCAGCGTAAATATTAGTATTGGCATTGAGGGCACCCAAAAGGCATGGAATTTACCGGAATTGATAGTGTTAACACACCTATAACTTCTGGTAAGTTAATGAAGCCAAAAAAGCAAGAACAATACCCATGTGATGACCTTTTTTGCATGAGATTAGAGCAAATGTTGGACCAGCGCTGCGCGAGCTATATCGCCTAGCAGGAAAGATTGAATGGTTTGTAGTAGAAGAGAAGAGCGGTTTGAGCGGGGCGATTGTATTCAGATGAAGACTGCTCAGCCATCCGATCCGCTTGATAGTAAAGTTGTATTACCTGAAGCGCACTTTTAGCGAATCGGATAAACCGGTGGTGGAACGCCGGGGGGAGATCCCTATTAACAATACTCTGCGGCAAAGAATATTTTTTCCTAAAATAAGCACGTCAGCACATACCCGTACTCACTAAATCCTTTAGAACAAGCATCTTAGCTAGAACACCTGTTTTAATAAGGTAATCCGAAAAGAAGGAAAAAAAGTGATATTCAGAATAATACGAAAACACCTGGGAAAGGTATTTCACGAATTAGCGACGCTGAAAAACTGTCAGACAGTAGAAGGATACCTGATGCCTGATCATGTACACTGCGCATCAGTACTTCCTTGAAGTACTCAGTATTTTACGTGGCAAGGAATACAGGGGAAAAATTGCCATATCGATTGCGCGGAGATTCAGGGGGGGAATCGAGGAATTTCACAGACGAAGATTTTTGGACACGTGGTAATTTTGTATCAACCGTAGGGTTAGATGAAAAGATGGTCAGAGAATATATCCGACCTCAAGAGAGGAGAACGAGCATTATGATGGAGTTGTCTCATTTTGACGGACATTTTTTCACTGAACCGAGAGAGTTTCGGCCTGTGAAAGAGGATTGTAGTTTATCGTGATATGATTTTCCTTATTCAGTTTTCTTTCAAAATTGTTGGGTGATAAATATCCAAGCCCAGAATGCCTGCGGGTTGGGTTATACCAGGACTCGATCCGAGTGAATATGGCCAGCCTTGCTTCGGTTTTATTTTTCCACGAACGTCTGTCGATCAGCTCACATTCATGGTCTCACCGAATGACCAACCCACCACTTTACGGCTGAATACATCAATGACCACGGCCAGGTACAGGAACCCTGCCCAGGTGGGAATGTAAGTCATGTCCGCAACCCATAGTTGATTGATATTGGTTGCTTTGAAATAACGTTGCGCCTGACATGGTCCAATGGATCCGGACATTCCAGTTAAGAGAAAATAGCATTAACTGGAGGAAGAAATGGTAACGAGAAAGCGGTACACAAAAGAATTCAAATTAGATGCAGTCAGTCTGGTATTGGATCAGGGCCATACGACATCGGAAGTATCTCGAAGCCTGGAAATCAGTGCCAATATGCTGAGGAGGTGGATCAGGGAATACCAGGCAGATGAAGCTGATCAGTCATTCCGGGGTAATGGGAAACTGACACCTGAGCAGGAAGAGATCCGGCAATTGAAGGCCCAGATCAAGCAACTCAAGCTGGAGAGGCAAATATTAAAGGAAGCGACGGTCTTTTTCGCGAAAGAAACGAAGTGAAGTATTCGTTCATCACCCAAAGGAAGAAGACCTACCCGGTTGGCTTGATGTGCCAACTCATGGGTGT
>CAZKPL010000116.1:0-4666 GCA_964554625.1 uncultured Nitrosomonas sp.
GGCGCCGCGCCGCTCTTCTCCGCCGTGCTCATGCCGGTTTTCCCTTTTCGTTCTGGCGCGCGGCGAAATCCGCCAGTGCCTGCCTGAATTCCGCCTCCATCTGCGGCGTCACTGCCTCGCCGCATTCGTAGCAGGTGTTGGTCATGCGGTCGTACCAGCGGCAGCCGCAGTGGTCGCAGCCCAGTTCCGGGGCGCCGGCCGGATTGGTGAAGATCATCGGCAGGCTCCCAGGAAGGCGAGGCCGAGCGAATCGAGGAACTCCTCGTAGCCGGCATCCTGCAGTTCGTACTTGGTGCGCATGACGAAGAACATGATGCTGCCGGCGCGGATCTGCCGCTTCATCAGCGGCAGCGTCGCCTCGCCGATGTCGGTGCGCAGCGCCTCGAGGGCTTCGTTTTCGGCGACGAACAGCAGATCCACCCGGGCCTCCTGGAAGCCGCGGTAGGGCACGACCGAGGCGCGCACGCCGTCCGCCGTCACTTCCCAGCGCAGCATGTCGCCGCTGCCGCCGGCGGCCTTCAGTCCGGCGACGTGCTTGCCGGGCTGGATGCCGGAACCCTCGCGCGGCACGATGGCCACGCTGGAGCCGGGCACCATGTCGACGAAAAGCTCGCCATGCCGGTCCAGCATGGCCTGCCATGCCCCAAGGGATCCCGCGAATCCGGATCTCATTGCGGACTCCATACAGCCATTAAGTTCCCTCGGTGCCAGTTGATATCGTATTTCAAATGGCACCTTCTAATTGAATTGGCACCAAGGGTAGATATGATGTTGGTGAGCTGGTTACTGTTCGCCCTTTACGGGCGCCAAACTAAACCTTGAAAACCCTTCCCTCAGGTCGGGCGGAAGAACTATGGATTTCATTTTGTCCAAGCATATAGTCACTAAAGCCTGTTCCGCCCTCAGGCGAATCTCACCATTGGAAGCCCCCATAACCTCCAGATGGAATGAGCTATTTCCAACTTTTGTAACTGATAATCCAAGGGTCAGGCGATCACCAATATAACTTGGACGACAAAATGTGCAGTCCATTCTGACAGTTGGTATACCAATCCTACGATTTCTGACGAAGTCAGCAAAATTTACATTTAGGCCTTCTGTGAACCAATCTTCAACAAGCCCATTCATGAGAATGAAATACTGTGGATAGAAAACTATCCCACCCGGATCGCAGTGAGAGAATCGAATAAGAACCTCACGTTCAAACAGACTTACCGGAATATCACTTTTCATAACGAAGAATGCCTTATTGCTTCAGATATGAATGAAGTCTAAGGGTTAGCCTTTTAGGAAGTTAGCCAATAACCGCAACAGTAGGTCTCTGCGTGCATTAATTCAGTACCGCAAGGAAAGTATCGATGCAGAGAATGGACGCCCATTGCACTTGCAGGATTGCTCTGATTTGAACTAGTAGCCAACATTCCATTGAATGTGGGTTTGAGTCGTTCCTATAGCTCCGTTAGAACGATGGCAAGCTCAGAACGTTTGATTGTTTCGACCGTTTATTGATGAGATAAGATGGATAAAGTACCTACTAGCTATAGCCTACTAGAGCAATTTGTCCAAAGTATTGAGGACGGAGGCCTGAGGTTTGTAGATTTGAGTCAGCCACCAAGACAAATTGGTCACAAAAACTCAATTATGGCGCCCATTGAAAATGATGCCCTGGTATCTCAAGTCGGAATACAGGCAATCGACGCGGCAGTTCCGTCCTGGTACTTTCGATCTCATTCGATAGAGGATAAACAAGAAGGAACAAACTTAGAGGTGCCACCCATTTGGGAGGCTGGTATTTCACGGCAATCGAAAAATTTTCGTGCCGTCTCACTCAGGCGACTTGTTGGCCAAGTCTGCGTCATAGACATTAGCAAGAGGGCTACCGAGGATCCAGACTATCTTCTTACTCACAAAGCTGTACTGGCGTGGGAAGAACAGCATGGAATTATCCCAAGCAATTCTTGGGTTCTTTTGCGAAGTGATTGGTCGCGGCGGTCAGATACTGAGACGTTCTTAAATATTAAATCTGACGGTCCGCATTGGCCTGGATTCAGCAAAGGCTGCTCACAGTTCTTAGCGCAAGAACGTAATGTCTTGGGTGTCGGCGTTGAGACTGCTGACATAGATGCCGGGCAAGCGGAGAAATTTGATCCGCCCTTCTGGACTCGGAAAATAATGCATGATCACGGCAAATGCAGCTTGTTCAACTTGCGCAATCTCGATCAGTTGCCGCCGACAGGCGCCATTCTGATTCCGGCTCCACTATATAAACCCAAAGGCTCTCTCAAACAGGCTAACGCTATCGCATTGATTCCGTCTTAATAATTATCACCTCTCCGAATTTTCGTCATGAGACAACTTGAATTTCTCAGCGTGCGTTTATTGGCCACTTTTTCACTATAGGCTCAGGATTGCCGCCTCCTGTAGGTGCCGCCCTTTTCACCCCGGAAATGCACTCCAAACAAAACAGAAACCTTCTCACCCGAATGCTATGTCGTAAGCTGGTACCAGCTGGAACGACTACCTAGGAATCCGATGATCGATAGAACTCTGTTTAATGGAGAGCATTGTCTCTTTAGAGATAACCTGAAACGTTTTCTGACTAGAGAAGTTCTTCCTTTCCATTCTCAATGGGAGGAAAGAGGCTATGTGAGTCGCGAAATCTGGAATCGAGCTGGGTCAGAAGGCTTTCTTTGTCCAACCGTACCTGAGGAATATGGGGGTAGCGGAGGCGATCAATTATTCAGCATCTCAGTTATTGAAGAGATCGCCATTGCTGGAGCAAGCGGACTAGGCTGGAGTCTCCATTCCGATGTGGTCACTCCTTATATTCTTGCATATGGGACAGAAACGCAGATGAAGCACTATCTTCCCAAAATGGTTAAAGGGGAGATTGTTGGTGCAATCGCAATGACTGAGCCTGTCGCTGGATCCGATCTAAAGAGTATCTTGACCACAGCCAAGAGAGTTGGAGACGAGTATGTGGTAAGCGGATCCAAAACATTCATTACAAACGGGTTACATTGCGATCTAGTCATATTGGCCGTGAAGACCGATTCACAGGATGGGGCTAAAGGAATTAGTCTGCTTTTGGTCGATGCGACTTTACCTGGCTTTTCCCGCGGTAAGCTACTTAAGAAATCCGGCATGCACGCTCTAGATACTACCGAGCTGTTCTTTCAGGATATGCGGGTACCTGTCAGCAACCTGCTTGGCAACGAGGGGCAAGGGTTCGCCTTGCTTATGCAGCAGCTTCCATGGGAAAGGTTGCAAGCCGCAATACATTCAATAGCCTCAGCAGAGGCCGCGCTTAGTTTAACAATTGAATACACGAAAGAACGGCATGCATTCGGACGAGAGTTACTAGCGTTCCAGAACACACGGTTTACGCTTTCAGAATTAAAAACCGAAGTTCAAATCGGGCGTGTGTTTGTGGACAAGTGCGCCGAATTGTTACTGCAAGGAAAACTGGATACGACCGTTGCCTCAATGGCAAAGTACTGGTCCACGAATCTCCGATTCAAAGTAACTGATGCCTGCGTTCAGTTGTTTGGTGGTTATGGTTATATGCGTGATTTTCCCATCTCCCATGCATGGTCAGATGCGGGGATATACCGCCTCGCAGGAGGTTCCAACGAAATAATGAAGGAGGTTATAAGCCGTTCGCTGTAATGGCCCAAGGGGTCAGCGACACGCTTGCTTTAGTGTCTCGGAAGGAGACTCGCCAAACATCTTTCTATACTCGGCTGTAAATCGACCGAGATGAGCGAAGCCCCAGTTCAACGCAATCTCAGTGACGGTAGTATTCCTGTTAGGTGGTGATCTCAGGTCTCGATGAGCTCGCTGCATTCTGACAAAGCGCAGGTGCGCCATTGGCGTGGTATTACGGTATTTCTTGAAACCCGCAAATAGCGATCGCGTACTGACGCCGGCATGTGCAGACAAATCTTCAATAGTAATCGGTCGATCAGCATTCGCGTCTATAAATTCCTCGACACGCTTTACAAATCCCGGTGATACCGGCGGTACGGGGGAATTAATCTCTTCAGAATAATTACTCTGCTGAGAGAGCAACAAAGTAGTGGTTAGCAAGTGCTCGAGATTTGCAAGGATCAGCGGTGACCTAAAGGCGCTATCCTTGATTGATGTCTGATCGTGCAGGAAGGTAATTAGACCGCCAAGATTCATGCCCCTCCCTGTATTTTTCATCAATTCGACTTCAAACTGCAATGGCTTAACCAAACCGTGGCCTAGATGCTGCATACAGATCTGTTCGATCAGCGTGCGGTCAATTCTTACTAGTAATTTTCTCGTCCCGGCTGGAGATGACTTCTTTACCGAAACGTCTGGACCAATCACCGATATAAGGCCAGGGTGCAGATGAAACTCCTTGCTTCCGTATTTGAGAATCTCGGCTCCTTCCAGCACCATCTGCAATAAATAGAAGTCCTCTAGGTGTCCAGGATCTATCGATACATCTGCGCCGTATGAGAAGCTGTTGATCGATATCCGTCCAATCTGCACATGAGTAATGGTTGTATCGAATGGATACCGATTATCTAAAACGTCAAATCGATGGGCGCAAAAAATCCTTGAGACAAAGTCTCTTGTTTGATCGGGATCCTGCGATTCAAATAAGGGAGGAGCCAATAACAATTGGCCTCTCCTG
>CAZKPL010000117.1:0-4649 GCA_964554625.1 uncultured Nitrosomonas sp.
ATGGTTCGTTCTTCAATGCCTGGATTACAGGCGCCATTTTGATAGCTTCGGGACGGGTACCAACTACACAAAGTATTTTTTTTATCAAGATAGTCTTAAGGAAGACAGTAATTGCTTCCAATCATCAATAAAAGATTGAGCAGAAAATCTATCCCTAAGGCTCACTGCGGCTGTTTTTGCGGCATGGTTATTATCGAAAACATTTTCAATACTCGTGGATAATTCTTCAATGTTGCCAAGTTTATATGTTAATAAAGATTCAAAACCATTCACCAAAAAGAGGTGCTCATCAATATTCGAGAGGAGAACGGGCATACCGGAAGATATTGCCTCGGCAGCGGACAGGCCATAAGATTCGCCTCTGGATGGTGAAACAAATATCCCTCCAGCATCTCTTACCATCTCCAATAGTTGATTTGTAGATAAGAAAGGGACAGGTGGCAGCAGAATAACTTTAGAAGTAATCTGCCGATTTTCTATTTCTTGCTGAATATCTATTTCATTGGATTGAGGACCACACAAGATGATCATAAATTCTTGAGGTCTTTTCTGCTCAAGAAGCAGAAAGGCATCAAGTAGAGATAATGGGTCTTTAAGTTTATCCATACGACCAAAAAACAAAATGGGCTTTAGATTCCATTTGGGCCGCCTGGAATTAGAATCAACTCTAATAAAATCAATATCCCAAGGCACAAAATTACGAAGCTCATTAATAGGAAATGTAGTATTACCCAATTCGTATCGTATCTTTTTGCCAAATATTTGGGATGGTACGATAATGCCTTCACAATTGCTGGGCAGGTTTTGCAAATATTGACGGTTCTCAGGGTATGAAGTATGACATTCCACTAGATACCGAAGTTTCTGCCGCTTACATATCTCGAAAGCTTGAGGACAATCGATACAGAAAATGAGATCATAATAAGATTCAAAGTCTTGTGATACGAAAACTCCAGCTTTAATTCCGTGAGCTTTTATAGCTTGCTGTAGAGAGGATAGACCTGCGGAGTTATTTAGAAAAATGATATCTGCCATTACTTCTGGGGCATAATTTTTAAAAGCAATCAGGCGATTTAATAACACTCGTTCAACACCACCAAAAGTAGCCCACGGATAAACAAAGCAAACCTTAACAGACATACAGCATCCTTATTTTTCGGCTTGTTTCAAGCTGAGCTTTTAGATGAGAAAAGCGAGCTCGCCAAGTTGAACGCTGCAAAAATTCTTCTAGGTGTTCATCATCTGGCATATCAATCGCTAGTAATTCATTTAAGCAAAGAAATATATCTTCACGACTTGAATATACTGTCGCCGGATAGTCTTTGATATGCTTAACGCCAGTAACTAATGTTGGAAGTCCAAAGTAAAGATACTCGTAGATTTTAATCGGATCAACGGCTCTGGCAAGCTTTCCCTCACGGAACGGAATTATTCCGGCACTCCAGCGGCGAACATAGTTGTGTAGCTCATTAGGGTGAATCTTTCCTATTAGAGTAATATTTTCAATTAATTTGACTCTGGCATTAGCCCACTCGGGCTCGCCGTAACCGATGATTTCAAATTTAATTTCTTTATTTGATTCCGCTAATTCAAAAAGCAAATTCCAATCGAACCAAGCATCCGTTAAGTGACCAAAGTATCCGACAATTTTTTCAGTAGCCTTTAACGTGCCTGCAATACCACGCTTATCTAAACCGATAACTTCAGCGCAATAACCATTTCCAATAATTTCGATATCTGTACGCAGATATGAGAATTTCTCGGATAAGGAAGGTGCGACGGCACATACAAAATCGCTCTGGAGAATTAGATTATCTTCAACATCACGTATGTACCACGGCGCTTGCCCCACCCTATGAAATTCCTCCCATTCATCCATAATGTCATAGACAATAGAAAAACCATGCTGCCGTAAAATGGGTACTAGATTAACGAGTAAGGGTGCTGGAAGTGTTAGTAGAAATAGAGAATCAAGGTTATTAGTAACTAACGAATTGGCGTTATGGATAAATTCAAACAAAGGGATTTGATGGATGTTTCTCCATACTTGACAACATCCTTTGGACAGCTTTTCATCTCGTGTCCATTGCCAAGCAACATATAAGACGAAATAATCCTCTTCTGCGAAATATTTAGCTGCGTTAATAGGACGCTGGTTCACAAGCTCGTCGAACTCGAAGGCGCATGGTATCACCGCAATTTTTGTGTATTGACTTGCCATTTTCAACCAAGATGGACAATATTCTTCTCCACCGACAGATTGAGCGTTAGGTTGTTCAGCATAGCGGTACAAACTTGCGAGGTGCTTAGTAACGTACTTGTGGCGTAAGTTGTTTAGACGTCTTCTTAGAAATTCTGGTAACTTCCAATAAATCGATTTAATAATTTGGTACCGTTCTTGGGATGATTTGAAGAACCTAGCAGCATGTTTTATCCATCTCAACGGACGAGTCAATCGCCACGATATGGATGTTGTTACCAAATCTAACTGTTTGCCATACTCAGCGATGGCTTGATTAAGGCTGATGATCTTTCTGTCGCGCTCAACAACGGCTTCGTTGAGGTTGGTGATCTTTCTGTCGCGCTCAGCTCCAGCTTGATTGAAGCGGGAGATCTGTTCACCTTGCTCCACTATTCTCTGATTAAGATTAGCAATCTGCTCATCTTGCTCCACCATCCTCTGATTAAGATTAGCAATCTGCTCGTCTTGTTCTACCATCGTCTGATTAAAGCTAGCAATCTGCTTGTCTCGCTCCACCACAGCTTGATTAAGAGTAACAATCTGACTTTCGGCATCTACCTGCTCAATGAGGCAATCCTTCAAAGCTAATCCCAAGTCGTCCATCCACTTAGGATCGGCATAAACCAAGAGAATCTGCTCTCCCCCCCAAGACGTATTGGGAAGAGTTCTGCAATCAACTATTCGCGACCAAACCAACCTGAATCCATTCTTCAATACTAATGGAATATTCTCTGGTAGAAAGGAAAAGAAGTGTTCATCAATCCTTTCGAGTTCCTTGTAAGGCAGTATCAACGCAATGGCTTTTTTTGCATGATTAGCAATGGCATGTAATACCTCATAGGGCTTGTGGAAATGCTCTAAGGTATTAGATGAGAACACAACATCAAACGATTCGCCCTGATCTGTACCTGTCAGTAGCCAATCTTCATTGATGAAGCGAATAGCAGGATAACGCTGGGTAGCCTGTTCTATGGCATTTGCAGAGAAATCAATACCCACAATTTGTTGAGCATCGATATAGCTAGCCCAAACATCGGTTCCATCCCCTTGAGCACATCCCCAGTCAGCAATTGTCAGGGCTTCCCGCCTCAATTGCCCAATTAACCACCGCGGCAAATTTTCAATAGCAATTCTGGCAAAGAAGCGAGATTGTTCAGGTCCCTTGCAGTGTTCCCAGTCTTCCGTAAATCGATTATCCCAGTATAAATTGGAATTGATAGGTTCCTTAACTATCATTTATTTCACTATGATTAGCTGTTCAATAGGGGGGTGGAAGAGGCCAAAAAAGCGCTCTTTGGAAAGTGATGAAAAATAGTGTGCGCCTTCAAAATATTCGTAGTAGTGAATGTCGTTGTATTGGCGATTCTCAACTGCAGCAACCAGCAGATATTTACCTGTAACCAATGGATTGATTAACTTGAATGAAACACTGGAATGATTTTTCTTAGGTAGCTGCTTGTGTTCGAAATCATGAGTTGTAGAGACGATCAAATCCGTTCCTTTCAGATCTTTAATAGAGAAGGCGACACTGAGATATTCGCGTGATATTTCTGCAGGTACACATAAATCGATAAATATCTCGATTTCCTCTCCCCACGCATATACATTTTTTCGAGTACCGTGTTTATCACGCACAGATGCAGATAGAATGATACCTTTGCGAGAACCCCAGTGTGTGACCGGGCGGGAATCCAAAGCTATTTCGGGCTTTGATTCGGGCGATTGGAGAATTGTTGCCGCAGACTGAATGTTCTGAGCCAGATTCTTGGTTTTTGGTGATCCGGCCTTTTGTTGTGTGGCGATCTCGTTTTGTAATGTTTCTTCGTCAGATTGCTCATCCTTAAACATGAACGCCATATAGCGTCCAGTTACAGGAAAAACTTCTCCTTCTTCAACCATACGGCCTTGATCTAGCCAGATTGCTCGGTTGCAGAGACTACGAACTGAGGAAACATCATGGCTAACAAATAGAACGGTAGTACCCTGAGTGATGATATCCTTGATGCGACGCATGCACTTGGCTACAAAGCGTGCATCACCTACTGCCAGTGCTTCGTCAACGATCAGGATTTCCGGATCGAGATGAATCGCAATAGAGAACGCTAATCGTGCGTACATCCCGCTGGAGTAGGTTTTTACAGGTTGATCAAGAAAATCTCCAAGCTCAGAAAAAGCTAATACTTCCGCCATTCTTTCTTCCATATCTTCCTTGGAGAAGCCAAGAATAGCTGCATTGAGTAATACGTTCTCTCGCCCTGTAAATTCGGTGTTAAAGCCAGCCCCAAGTTCGAGTATCGCTGCGATCCGCCCGCGTGTATCAACTACACCAGAGGTTGATGAAACAGTACCGCAGATTATTTGCAGTAAAGTCGATTTTCCACTGCCATTTCGTCCGATGATGCCAACA
>CAZKPL010000118.1:0-4554 GCA_964554625.1 uncultured Nitrosomonas sp.
AACCCAGAAGATCTCCCCTCAGATTCATTTAATAAATCTGAAATAACAGCTTTTTATCTGGCTGTTCTTTCCCTCACGGCACAACAAACTTCCACATAATCGCAAGCATAAGGTTTTACGTAGCGCTTGCCACCAGACTCTGATTCATCTTTCGGGAAAAGGTGAATCATTGCTTGGCTGTTCTGCTATTCCGCTATCGTCTGAACACTCTTAATCAACACACTCAATTGCGAATGATCATGAATAAATGGACTGCAACAAGTAATGCCATGATGCTGGTTATGATGCTGATATTTTCCTGCGTAGTCTCTGCAGCGGTAATACGGCCGCCAGGGGACAACACATCACCGGGTGGAGGCACCTCATCAGGCGGATCATCAGGCGGCAGCACCGACACCAATCAGATCGATAATCTGGAACTTGTCGTAACCGTGATCAAGAATGAAAAACCGGAGGTTTCAGGAAATCTGTTTGGCGAATTAGACGGCCTGTCTCTCCGGTTGCTGAATAGTCCCATCGGAAATTATGGTTTTCTGGACATCTCTGCAGCGGGCAGTTTTCGTTATGTCCTAAAAAATGATCTGCCGCAAGTTCAGGCTTTGGGTCTCAATGATGTCGCACAAGAAACTTTTTATTACCAGATTATTACTGCCAATGACAATACAATCGAAGGGAAATTGACTGTTTATATTCTTGGCAACCCTTCAGTCTCTTTCGATAATGTCGAGATTGAGTTCAACAATAGCTCCAATGAAGCCAGTCCGATTCATGCAGGAAATGCTTCCCAGATGGGGCAGTACATGCGCGGTCAGTTAACGAGCGCCGCAGATAGAGATTGGTTTGTAGTCAACAGCCTCGGCAATGAAATCATCAATCTGGAACTCTGCCCGGAAGGCTCGCAGTGCAAGGATGAGAAAGGCTGGGTAATGTATGTTTTCGATGCCGGTAAATTCCAAAGTGAAGGCAATGAAGACAAAACTGTCACTCTCAGGACTTATATAGACCGCACCAATGAAACGCTATCTACCACTCAAGCGAATCATCCCTATTTACTTTACGACAAAGGCTTCTTCAATAATAGCCTGGTTGGCATCATCGATCCTTGCTTTGGCGACCGGCGCACCCTGGATATCGGGGTAGGCCAGCAACCTAAAAATTATCTGGTACTGATCACCTCACCCTTATTCAGGAGCAGTAGCCTTGATCCTCAAATAAACAATGATGTGGAAGGGTGTGGCGCTGGGGATGTAGTACTAGAAAGAGTAAAAGCTACTCTTCCTGATGGGACTAAGATCATTGAACAATTCATCACCGCGTTCCCCTTCTCCGATGATCAATACACTCTGAGGGTCACGCGTACCGGCGCTGATCCCTTCGCTGTCCTCTCTCCCGAGAGCGTCGCGTTCGATGCAGTCGGCCGGAAAGCGCATGTCGCCAAAATACGGGTAAATAATCAGCTATTTACCGCCGAGCTGGAGCAATTGAATACACCGGCAGATAACACCTTAACCACGTTCGGCATCCGGTCGATCCAATCACTCAACGAGCCGTTAACGGCGGATCCTTACCTGCCAACCTATAATCCGGTTAACCAGATTGTCAAATTCCCTCAAGTGCTCGACACGCAATCCGGCGCCGTGTATTCAGTTGAAATGCTCTATCAACCCGAGAGCAATACGCTGAATCTGCTCAGAGCAGTACCTGTTCATTAGATGAAGATGCACTAACGTGTAACGTGCTCAGGTCAGGGTGATGAAGCTATCCATCACCCTTTCACCAGCTCATCATTGAATTCCAGCACTCTTAATGTCTCAAGACCGGGAAAAATCAGTCGTTATGTTAACAAGTGACAACCTTAATCCAGTTGAACAGGAGAAACGATCTTGATTCTGCTTGCCAGTCCCTGCGAAGAAAAGCTTGCTTATTGGAAGCAAGGATTAGCGGATATTTCTACCCTGGTCTGCCTGACCGACCTGGATTCCCTCACACATGAACTGATCAGAAAAACCCCTCCCATTCTTCTGCTCGATCATGACTTGCTCGGGATAGACGGCCCGCAAATCATTGAAAACCTGCTGTTGCTGAGCCCTAAAACCCGGATCATATTATCCATCCACGGCCTTTCCGATGAAATGGAGTGGACATTATTCAAATCGGGCGTCAGGGGGTTTTGCCTGGATACCATCGAGCCTGAACAAATCAAACGCGCGGTCAAGGCTGTCTGGCAAGGTGAATTATGGATCCGGCGTAAACTGGTTCAGCACATGCAAAATGAGCTGACCATCACCATGCAGGAAAAAAAACAAATTGAGCGCGCAGTGAACAGCCTGCTTGAAAACTTAACCCGGCGTGAATATGAAATCGCTATTCTGGTAGGACGCGGTGAAAGCAACAAGCAAATTGCGAGACGGCTGGATATTACCGAACGAACCGTCAAGGCGCACCTGACCGAAATATTCCGCAAGCTGGCGATTTCAGATCGGATCAAGCTGGCGCTGCTCGTCAAGGATACCGCCACCACATCGAATCAGACAGATATCGATCATGACAGCGACTACCCCACTATTTCTGTCTAATATAAAGCTCAACCAGCATGGTGGATAAGCAGCGCATCATCCACCCCATGTTACTTGATTAATGCCGAATTACCAGCGCAATCGCATTCCGGGTTAACCTGCTTGACCGGCAATCACGCTTGCTTATTGAGCATATCGCCGGGCTTCGGCAAGCTGTCCGTATCACCAAGCAGCAACAACCCTTCCACATTGATGCCTGGGCCGTATTGCCTGATCATCTTCATTGCATCTGGACATTGCCGTCTGATGACGATCACTATTCCAGTCGATGGCAATCTATCAAAAAGGCATTTTCAAAATCCATCTCCAAAACTGAATATCTTTCTGATGTCATGATCAAACGCCATGAACGTGGCATCTGGCAGCGGCGCTTTTGGGAACATGCCATCACAAAATGATTACGCCGCGCATATGGACTATATCCACTACAATCCAGTTAAGCATGGCTGGGTGAAATCGATCAAAGAATGGCCTTGCTCAACTTTTCATCAAATGGTCAAGAAAGGTATTTATCCGCTTAATTGGGCAAGCTCTGATACAAAATTGATGGCAGCAGGTGAAAGACATGAGTAAAACGTTGTGGGTGGATGGCGCAAGCTTATCCACCGTATTTGAGCTCAATACCGAATGGATTTACTTGCCAGACGCTACTTGCTCAAGCCGCTCGGCAAGCCAGATCTTGATGATGGACTGACGGGTCACACCGAGCCGGCTGGCTTCCCTGTCGAGGGATTCAATCATCCAGTCTGGAAAATCCACATTGATTCTTCTCTGTTTTTGCAGAGGTCTGCGCGCCTGTGAAAGATCCAGGACTGCAGTGATATCCTTGCCGCTATCGAAGTCGGCGTCAAATTGCTTAGCTTTCATATAAAACATAATCATTCAATGACGAGCGACCTCGACATGCAATCGTAACCCGAGTGCTTTGATGACTTTCAGGATCGTGGAAAACTCGGGGTTCCCGTCAGCAGACAAGGCTTTATAAAGCCCTTCTCGGGCCAAGCCGGTATCACGCGCAAGCTGGGTCATCCCGTGAGCACGCGCGATATCACCTAAAGCAGCGCGAATCAAGCTGCCGTCACCCGGATCTTCCTCAATGCAAGCGTCAAAATAGAGCGCCATATCCTCCTCGGTCTTGAGGTGGTCGATTACATCCCATTTTTTCAGTTTCATCGCGTCCATACCATCTCCTTACAGTTTCCGCGCCAATTCAAGCGCGGCTTTGATGTCTTGCTCCTGCGTACTCTTATCGCCCCCTGCAAGCAGCACAACAACTTCAATACCCCGCTGCGCCAGATACACCCGATAGCCAGGACCGCAATCGATACGCAATTCAGAAACTCCCTCACCAATCGGCTTAGCGTCACCAAAATTTCCTTGCTCGACTCGCCGTAATCGGGCTTCGATGCGTGCCTTGCCACGCTTGTCGCGCAGACCGGAAAACCACTCATCGAAAACATCTGTAGTGTAGATTGTTCTCATAGGATGAACGTATACTATAGTTTACAGATATGCAAGCGATAAAACGCTGTAACCTAACGCCACATTCTTTATGCCATACGCAGTTAATGTCCAATGTGCCGGGGCACGAGGCGCAGCGACCGCAAACGATGCGCCTCATTACGTTCAGCACCCTGCGATACTGTAGCTTTTGCTATACTTGTATTAACAGAGTTAATACAAGTATAGAATGCCTGTTGTGGATACTTATTACGAATTTAACGGCGAGCTGTTTGTGTGGGATACAGGCAAAGCCGATAAAAATCTACACAAGCATGGCGTTCGCTTTGAGGAAGCAGTGACAGTCTTTTTTGATCCAATGTTTGTGCTGATAGATGCTTCCCGCTCCGATGAAACACGTCATGCCGCTATCGGTTTTGACCTGGCCGGACGCCTGCTCTACGTAGTTCATATTGAGGTTAACCCGAATATTTCATAAATTGGCACGTGCCCTCACTTGTCTTTTGATTAATAAGAA
>CAZKPL010000119.1:0-2144 GCA_964554625.1 uncultured Nitrosomonas sp.
GGCGAGTTGGGTTGCCCCTACCTTGTTGAACTTACCGAACAAATATGCAGGTTCGCTCTGGTAATCATCAAATCTGATGAAGCTAGACAGATGGTGGCTTCAGGTGACGATGGACGCTTCTTGCTATTGCGGCGTGAGATGGGCCAGTGTGCAGGCCATACTTTGGCCAAGGTAGATGAGCTACCCGAATGGCTTAAACAGGAAATGAAGGAAAAATTGCATGATTGAAAGAAAGTATTGGAACGAGGAGATGGAAGGCCTCCCAATCGATCAATTGAGATCGCTCCAAGTAGAGCGTCTTCGGAAGCAGATTCTATATATCTATAGCAACTCGCCGCACTTCTTTAAAAAGAAATTCGACGCCATCGGTGTCAGGCCTGAGGACGTACGTGGGTGGGATGATTTCCGTAACTTGCCAATCTTCCGAAGCAAGGAAGAGGATCGTCTTGCCCAGGATGAATCAATGGAAAGGTACGGCCATCCCTATGGTACCTACCTTTGTGCACCACTTAAGCAGGTTACACACGTTTACTGCACATCGGGAACTTCGGGTCTTCCAACATTCTATCCATTTACCGAGCAAGATATGCGTTTGAATGACGAATGCTGGGCGCGGAGTTGGTGGCGTGCAGGTTTGCGGCCCGGCGATACCGTTCTTCATGGATTCGGTCTGTCCATGTGGTCCGCTGGCGTACCAGTCGTACGCGCTCTAGCCAATATGGGTTGCCGGCCGATTGCTGCGGGAGCTGAAGGCGGTATTGAACGTATGCTTATGTTCGCCAAACTAACCAAGCCGCGCGCACTTCTTGGAACGCCATCATTGGCGGAGCTCATCATTGAGCGTGCCCCAGCCATCCTCGGCTTACCTGCCAGCGAACTCGGTATCAAAACGATTGTCGTTGCGGGCGCCCCTGGAGCGGGTATCCCCGAAGTGCGCAGGAAGATTGAGGAGGGGTTCGGTGACGCCAAGCTCTTCGATTCTTCGCAAGGTTGTTGGGGGCTCGCAAATATCTCTTGTGATTCTCCCGACTACCATGGCATGCATGTCATCTCGGAAGACACTGCCATTTGGTATGACATAGTCGACCCTGATACCAAAAAGCCTTTGCCGATTGAAGATGGCGCAGTAGGTGAGGGAGTCATTACTTCCTTTGTCCATCAAGCCGCACCTGCATTCCGCTACTCATTCGGGGATCTGATCCAAGTTTTCACCAATCCCTGCCCTGGCTGCGGCTTTACCGGACACCGTTTCAAGATTGTGGGTCGCGTCGACGACATGCTTAATGTGCGTGGTATCAAAATATACCCCACTGGTATCAAGAATGTCGTAGCTAACTTCATTCCGAGAGTAACTGGCGAAATGCGTGTTGTTCTCGATGCGCCGGGCCCCAAGGTAGAACCACCCCTCAAGGTCAAGATCGAGCATGGCCTCAATCTTGATAGCGATTCGAGAGAGGTGCTTAAGGCGGAGCTAGAGAACCGTATTCACGGATTTCTTAAAGTTCGTTGCGAAGTCACTTTGGTACCACCCGAATCTTTGGAGCGTAGCACCCTGAAAGGTAAGTTAGTCGAAAAGGCCTACGAGAAAAAGTCATAAATGTAGGTTGCCAGGATATAAGGATCAAATAGGAGTAGTTCGATATGCCCCTTCCCATTGTTGATGCGGAGCGTTGCGATGGCTGTGAAGCCTGTGCGGATATCTGTCCGGTTAGCGTTTATAAAATGATCGATGGTAAGGCTGTAGTGGTCGCGGCTGAGGACTGTACAGCCTGTCAAGCTTGCGTTCCAGCTTGCCCGCAGGATTGCATCGTTGTGCAGGACGACTGAAGCAATCCTTTCAGGAGAACTCCATGCGCGCTATTGACGTTCATTTACACCCCAGCACTCCTCCAATGGAGCGGACACTTGGCAAGTACAGGGCTGAGATGCTCAAGTATTACAGGCGTACTACTCCTACCCGTACCGAGGAGGAAATGGTCGAGGATTATCGTTCCATGGACCTCGTCGGCATCCCCGTGGCGTTTGATGCTGAAACCTTCACAGGAGAGCCACCTTGTACGAACGATTACGTTGCGAGCCTAGTGAAAAGATTCCCCGATGTCTTTATCAATTCATTTGCATCTGTAGACCCCTTGAAAGGTGAG
>CAZKPL010000119.1:2244-4550 GCA_964554625.1 uncultured Nitrosomonas sp.
GCAGCAGATTTCCCTAACCTTCAAATAATAGCCTGCCATCCAGGTTGGCCATGGCACGACGAATTGATAGCTGTGCTCTTGCATAAAGGTAACGTTGTTTCGGAACTGTCTGGTTGGATGCCCAAGTATTTTCCGCCAACCTTAGTTCATGAGATTGGTGGGCGGCTCCAAGACAAAATCATGTTTGGCTCCGACTATCCCGCGCTTTCTCCGAAGCGGTGGCTGGATGAGTTCGCAGAAATGTTTCCGTCACCTATCCAAGACAAGGTTTTTCGGGATAACGCACGACGTATTCTTGGGCTTCAGATCTGAGCTACGCATACAAATATTGAACGGAGGCAAGAAATGAAAAAGATCTTTACGCCCATCAAGGTAGGTCCCATGCTGTTAAAGAACCGCATGGTCACAGCGCCCAGTGTTACTTATAACGCAGCCCCCACGGGTGAAGTCACACAGAGACAAATCGACATGTATGCCGCTCGTGCCCGAGGCGGCTTCGGCCTGGTCACTGTGGAGGCAGCAACGATACGTGACGATGGATGTGCCTTCCCGTGTTTCCTCAGAATCGACCACCCTCGTTTTTTGCCTGGTCTAAGTCAGATCGTCGAAAATATCCACCTCTACAATGCCAAGGCGGCTATTCAGTTAATCCATACTGGACGTAATGCTCAGAAGTTGTTCATTGACAAGGACCCAGTTGCTCCGTCCGACAAAATGATTTGGCGTGACAAGCCGCGGGTACTATCTACTGCAGAATGTGAAGAGCTGATCGGCCTTTACGCCTCGTCGGCGGGCATGGCAAAGAGCGTGGGATTCGACGCGATCAGCATCCATGGTTCCCTCGGTCATCTTCCTGCTCAGTTTCTCTCCCCGTTGACAAATGATCGTACAGATAAGTACGGCGATCGCACTCGCTGGGTGGTAGAGATGATTCAGGCCGTCCGAAAGGCTGTCGGTCCGCAGGTAGCAATAATTTACCGCGGCTCGGTTGATGAGTTTATGGAAGGTGGCTTAACCATAGAAGACTGGAAACTGATTGCACCGCTCATAGCTGAGGCGGGGGTGGACTGCATAGACGTATATCCTGGAATCTTTGAGTCGGTGCTTGAGGCGACGCTACCTCTTTATTATCCCGAAGGCTACTATTTGCCTTTTTCAGAGAAAATCAAGGAAGCCGTTGATATTCCGGTAAGCGTCGTCGGGAAATTGATGAATCCGAAGGTGGCCGAGAAGGCACTTGAGACGGGAAAATGCGATCTAGTCAGCTACACGCGACCGATGTTTGCCGATTCCCAAATTCCGAACAAAATGATGCAGGGGCGCTACGACGATATTCGTCGCTGCTGCGGTTGCGATCATTGTGTTGGCGACGGTTTCAGCGGAAGAATGACAGAGTGCGCCATTAATGCATCGTTTCAACGCGAAGCAACTTACCGTATCGAGCCTGCCCCGGTTCGCAAACGCATTGTCATCGCTGGCGCTGGTGTAGGTGGCTTGGAAGCTGCAAGAGTCTGTGCTACGCGCGGTCATGAAGTGTTGCTGTTCGAGAAAGAGCCCAATGTTGGAGGTATGATCCGCGACGTCTCAAAGATGCCGCATTTGTACATGCGTGAATTAAATTACTCGGTGGATTGGCTTTCAAGTCAGGCTAAAAAACTTGGTGTGCAGCTGACCACAGGTCAGGAGGTTTCAACGACTTTGATCGAAAATTTGAAACCCGATGTAGTCGTTATGGCAACAGGTTCGCGCCCAGTCGTTCCGACTGAGATTCCCGGTATTGATTTGCCCCACGTTATGACCCAAGAACACTATCTGAAACAAGGCGGCAAGGTAGAGGTGGGCAAGAACGTTGTGGTCATTGGAGGGCAGTTTGGCGCCGAACTTTGTCTGTCGCTTGCCCGTGAGGGACGTAATGTAACTTTGATTGAGGAGGGGTCTGGAAATGTCGCGTCTGCCCCGTACTTGGTCAAGACGGTTACTCGGTATATTTATTGCAGCGTGCATCTAAATAAGGATCAAGTAAATGTGCGCACTGGTATGAAGGTGAAAGAGATTAAAGCTGGATCAGTCATATGCTTGGACATCGATGGTGATCAGGAGGTAATTGTAGCCGACACCGTTTTCCTTTGCTTGCCGCGAGCAGCAGAAAATCGCCTGAGTGCGGCGCTTAAGGAGCAATTTGCATCTAGTGACGCCTATCATGCTGGCGCGGCATATAACAGCACAAAACTCCAGATAGACGGCAAGATATGCGACCTTTATGAGCTTGGTGATTGTGTGGAACCGCGCACCATGAAGGAGGCGAT
>CAZKPL010000120.1:0-4434 GCA_964554625.1 uncultured Nitrosomonas sp.
TTTGAAGGAAACTTTCCGAACGGTAGTCCGTTGGCTCAAAACCTTAGACCAAGAATACAGTGCCCAGGATAGCGTTTAAACGACCGGTTAGCCGTTACGAGTCGTCGGCATGATTAAGTGAGAACAATCTGGGGGTGCAGTGGAGTAGGTATTGTTTACCAAGCACAGCGTTGAGGGCTGGTGCTGAGGATTGGGTATACTAATCCCGTATTTTTCAATCATCCGATAAAGACTGACTCGTGAGATACCCAGTATTTCAGCAGCACGGCTCATGTTGTAGCGGGCGCTTTGAATACTGTTCATGATGGCTTCACGATCGGCTTCGGCACGGGCTTCTTCGAGGGTTTTTATCGTGCGTTCCTTATGCCTTTTATCTAAACCCAGATCGGCTGGCGTCAGCAGGTGGTTTTCCGACATGATGACCGCATGGCGAATGCAATTCTGTAGTTCGCGGATATTGCCGGGCCAGTCGTATTTTTGTAATAAACAAAGTGCTTCAGTATTGAAACCCTTTGGTTTGCGAGAGGTATTTTTGGAGAACTCCGTGAAAAAAAACCAAGCCAGAAGTTCGATGTCGGTGCCTCTTGAGCGTAACGGCGGCGTTTCAAGATGCAGGACTTTTAAGCGGTAATACAGATCTTCCCGGAATTTTCCGGTCCGTACGGCCTGAAACAGATTGACATGGGTTGCGGAAATGATCCGCACATCTATCGGAATTTTTTCGGTGCCGCCAAGACGTTCGATCGATCGTTCTTCAAGAAATCGTAGCAGATTGACTTGCTGCGATAATGGCAAGTCGCCGACTTCATCGAGAAACAAGACGCCGCCTTGAGCCGTTTCAATGCGGCCGATTCGGCGGTTGTGAGCCCCGGTGAATGCCCCTTTTTCCCAGCCAAATAGCTCTCCCTGTATCAATTCGGGCGGAAAGGCGCCACAATTGATGGCGACAAGAGGTCTGGCATGCCGGCGGGAACGCTTATGAATCGCATCGGCGATCAGTTCCTTGCCGGTGCCGGTTTCACCCTGGATCAACACCGACAGATCTTCACGACTGGCTTTTTCTATTTGTTTGTAGAGTTTGCGCATGACCGGGCTTGCGCCGATAATGCCCTCGAAACTAAGTAAGTCAGTAAATTCCCGGCAACAGCTATGAGCTAATTCGGCCATGCCGTAAGCATGATCGAGCAAAAAGCTAAGATGTTCGATGTCGATAGGCAGCAGAACGTAGTCAAAACAATAGTCAGCGATGCAATAATCATTGAAGAGAAGGTTATCGCTTGAATGAATCGATATGTTATTCAGGCTTGCTTTGGAGAGGCCCATGATCCAGTTGATCTTCGGTGATCTGTCACAGAGTTTTCTTAATTTCTGCCAAAATTTGCCGTCATGTTGATCTTCAATCAGGCAAAATCCCACCAGAAATTTATTTCTGGTCAGTAGATCAAGCGCTTCATCGATATTGCGGGTGAGGTGAATTTTCCAGTTATGGGCTGTAAGCGCCTTGTGGAAATCAGCCGCCAATGGCTGATCCTGAAGAATGAGGAGATTACGTTTTATGCTGGCCATGATGCTGACAGTGCTTTGATTAGAACGCGTTCTGAATTCCAGATCCATTCCAATTCTGGGTTGTCAATGAATTGACCTTGGCCGTTGGTGCAGATTGGAATAGTTCGGCAGCCGAACTCGTTCATATTTTTTGTTATATGCTGGATTTATTGTGAATAAAAGCGGTATTTCCAGTTATATTAATCCTAAATAAGAAAATAAATAAATACGTGTAAACACGTAGAACGTAGATCTAAATCCAGCGAGTGGTGCAGGGGGGCGAAGTTAGCCGTAGTTTCCTGGTATTTTTCGATTTTTGCTACAACCCGCCCAATACCTTGATATGAGCAGTGGCGCTTCTACCGAGTGCGTGCAGTGCATATCCGCCTTCCAGCGCAGAGACGATACGTTTTTGAGCGTATTTTCTGGCGATTGCTTTTATCTGCCCGGTTACCCAGGTGTAATCCGATTCGGTCAGATTCAGACGGGCCATGTCATCTTCGCGATGCGCATCAAATCCGGCAGAAATAAAGATCATTTCCGGCTGGAAGCTTTCCAGTGCGGGCAGCCAATGCTGGCTGATGGCGGAGCGGAATGCCTGACCGTCGGTATGGGCAGCCAGCGGTACATTGATGATGTGATCGCTGCTGCTATCTGCGCCACAATACGGATAAAAGGGGTGTTGGAAAGTGGAGCAAAGCATGACGCGGGAGTCATGCTTGAAGATATCTTCGGTGCCATTGCCATGATGGACATCAAAATCCGCAATCGCGATCCGCTTTAACGCATACTGTGTCATGGCATGGGCAACGCCGACGGCGACATTATTAAAAAAGCAGAAACCCATTGCCTGGCTATGGGTGGCATGATGACCGGGCGGGCGGATATTGCAAAACGCATTTTCCACTTTCTCGGTCATCACCAGGTCAGTAGCCAGCACGAGTGCGCCGGCCGCACGGTAGGCTGCTTCCAGAGTAAAGGGATTCATGAAAGTGTCGGCATCGAGGCTGATCATTCCATGCGGTGGCGCAGCCGCTTCAATGGCCTGGAGATAGCTTTCCGAGTGAACGCGCGCCAGTTGTTCATGGGTCGCGCAGGGAGCTTCGTGTTGTTGCAGCAGTGGAAAAATACCTGAAGCAATCAATTGGTTTTCAATCGCTCGCAGCCGCTCCGGCGATTCCGGGTGATCATATCCCATGTTGTGTTTGAGGCAGGCAGGATGGGTGATATAGGCGGTCTGCATCAATTTCTTCCTATGCTTGTAAGCGCTTAATCCTTTTGCTTTGCTGACTCAATCCCATCGTCGCAATCCGCAAGCGGTCGAATCGGTTCAATGATATTTTCGCCCCCAGAGGCTGTTTTGATGCCCAGCGCGACATGGCTTTTCCGGTAGCCGTACAGGAAATAGACAATGAAGCCAATTCCTGTCCAGATGGGGAATACCAGCTTGGCATCCGTTGGCAGGAACAGAAAGAGCGTGACGCAGCCTGCTGCGGCAAGCGGTCCCAGCAGCCAGATGGCGGGTGTTCTGAAAGGTCTCGCGCGGTTCTTATCCTTGATGCGCAGAATCATCACGGTGAATGCGACCACCATAAAGGCGAACAATGTGCCGGAATTGGAGATATCCGCCAGTTTTCCGACCGGCAGGAAGGCAGCGGCAAAGGTCACGCCGACACCGGTGACCATGGTAACGATATGCGGTGTTTTGAACCGTGGGTGGATGCGGCTCAACACTTCTGGCAGCAGGCCGTCACGAGACATGACGAAAAAGATGCGCGTCTGGCCAAACAGCATCATCAGGATTACCGAGGGCAGTGCCAGAAAAGCAGCCAGACCAAGCAGATTGCCAATTTTTTCCCAGCCAATTTCGCGCAGCACATGCGCCAGCGCTTCCCGCGAACACACAATCGGTTGTTGTCCGGTTGCGGCAAGCGACTGGCATTGCTCGGCCATGGCTATCGAGCCGGGCATGAGACCTTGACCAGCCGCATCCATCAAAGGCTGCGCACCGATTGCGCCGATCACGCCCGCTGAGACCAGAAGATAGAAGAGCGTGCAGATCGCCAGTGAGCCAATGAGCGCCAAGGGAATGTTGCGCTGCGGATTTTGGGTCTCTTCTGCGGCGGTTGATACCGCGTCAAAGCCGACATAAGCGAAAAAAATGGAAGCGGCTGCCGCGACCACCCCGGAGGCGCCCAGAGGTAAGAACGGCTGGAAATTTTCCATGTCAACGACAGGCAGCGCCAGTGCGACAAAGGCGGTGAGGGCAGTGATTTTGACTGCCACGAGCACGGCGTTGAATGCTGCGCTTTCCCGCGTGCCAATGACCAATAGACCAATCACCAGCATACAGATAACCACTGCGGGCAAATTGATCATGCCGCCGGCAAAGGGGCCATTCACCAAAGCGAAGGGGATTTCGATTCCGAGAGAATTGTTCAGCAATCCTACGAAGTAGCCAGACCAGCCTACAGCTACTGCACCGGCAGCCACGGAATATTCAAGGATCAATGCCCAGCCTACCATCCATGCCACGAATTCACCCAGTACCGCGTAGGAATAAGTATAAGCTGAGCCGGATACCGGCACCATCGAAGAAAGCTCGGAATAGCAAAGTGCCGCCACGGCGCACACAAAGCCAGCAATAATGAAGGCAATCATCATACCGGGGCCGGCCTTCTGGGCAGCTTCAGCAGTCAATACAAAAATACCGGTCCCGATGATGGCGCCTATGCCAAGCAGCGTCAGTTGCCATATACCCAAAGAGCGATGAAGACTTTTCTTTTCGGCTGTGGCCAGAATGGCGTCTAGTGATTTCACGCGCCAGAAGATCATGAATTTCCCCTTTTAGTTAAAGCATCTATTTCCAATGACCTGGCCCGAATATTT
>CAZKPL010000121.1:0-4360 GCA_964554625.1 uncultured Nitrosomonas sp.
ACTTGGGATACAAAAGCCCAAATCAATAGGAGGTAGAAACGGAAAGATTGAAAAAGTCGCTTAACTGGGTTGTCCGGTTTTACTTGACCAGGTCAGTCAGCTGATTATCCCGGCAAGAGAAAATTTGACATGCAGTAAGAAAATGTAAGAAACATGATTACTTGTCAGCATTTTTGACCCGGTACTGGATCTCTGGTACTTTGCAACTTGCAGAATAGTTGCTTTGTTCCTATGTCCGTAAGCTGGTCTGGAGTGTAGCTCCACGCTGTGCACGGCTCATCCCATCATATGAAAGCAATATCATGAAACACGTCACCGAGATTAGTATCACCGATTATTGTATCAAGCCCAGAACTCAGCTGGATCTCGCCCAATGGCCGACTGTGATCAAACCGTTTTATGATTCGAAGGAGTCGTATAAAGAGAGACTTAAAGCGGGCATCAAGCAGCTGACAAAGCTGCAGCGCCTGCTGTATGCGCACAACCGTTATTCGCTGTTGCTGATTTTTCAGGCCATGGATGCGGCGGGAAAGGATAGCGCCATCCAGCATGTGATGTCCGGGGTGAATCCGCAAGGCTGTCAAGTGTATAGCTTCAAGCATCCCAGTGAAACGGAATTGGAGCATGACTTTCTGTGGCGCACTCACCGTGCGCTGCCTGAGCGTGGACGCATTGGCATCTTCAATCGTTCCTATTATGAGGAGGTACTGATTGTGCGCGTGCGACCGGAGGTGTTAAAAGCGCAGAATTTGCCTGACTTGTTGTTGAATGTGAACGATTTCTGGGCGCAACGCTACCGATCTATCGTTGAGTCCGAGGCGCATCTGTACCGCAATGGTACGCGCATTATCAAGTTCTTCTTGCACCTCTCCAGGGAAGAGCAGCGTCAGCGTTTCCTGGCGCGCATTGATGATCCAGATAAGAACTGGAAATTTTCCGATGCTGACATGGAACAGCGTCAGGCTTGGGATCAATACATGGCCGCCTACGAGGCGTGCCTGGCCGCCACCAGCACGACTGAAGCACCGTGGTATGTAGTGCCGGCTGATGATAAGAAGAACGCACGACTGATCATCTCGCAGATCATTCTGAATACACTTTCTGACCTGGAGCTATGCTATCCCCCTACCAGCAAGGCGCGCCACAAGCAATTGCTGACTTTCCGGCATCAGCTCGAACAGGAAGGGCAAGTGTAAGGAAGAACATCAAAATCGCAAATTGCCCAACCGACATGCGGGAGCAGTTTTCATCTAAACAGATAAGTATGACGAATGGTCTGCCTCAATTTTTTTCACGCTGATCACAACGATGACTATGCTGTGGTTTTGCCAAAATGAAGTTAGCGCTTAATCCGAAAGTATTTCCATTATCGAATTAATAGCACTGTGTGCTGTTGATGCAATCGTTGCTGGTATTGCTCCTGTCAGAAACGGTCATTAAACGGTTACAATTCTAGATTTCTTTCTAACAATAAAAATACACATAATGCCGATTATTGAACTGGCTCCACACGAGCTCCGCTTGACAATTGAACCTGCTTCATTGGGGTTTGCCGATACTTCAGAACTGATGGGTCAGCCACTTTCCTGGATCGGCCAGGAGCGTGCCGAGAAGGCTGCTTACTTTGGACTCGAAATGGAACAACCTGACTATAACTTATTCGTGCTTGGGGAAGTAGGCAGTGGACGATCTTCTTTATTACGGCAGGCGATGTCTAAAGTGGCGTCGCACAAGCCTGTTCCGTCCGATTTATGCTATTTGTATCACTTCGATGCGCCAGAAAAACCGCTTGCCTTGCGCTTACCAGCAGGGCAAGGCCGTTTGTTACGTCAAAAGCTGGCGCAGCTAGCAAAATATTTGCAGACGGAAATATCTAGATGTCTTGATAGATCAGATTTCAAAGCGGAAAGTAAGCAGATTGAGAAAAACTTTAAATTGGAAGAAGCTAAAGCTTTTATGGAACTTGACACATTTGCCGAAAAATACCATTTCGCCATTCAGCGGGAAGCTGGCCGTATGGTCTTTACACTGCTGGATGAATCAGGGAAAGTTCTAACCGAATCCGAAACATTGGCCCTCCCTAAGGAAAGAAGATCCGAGATTGAGCAAGCTGAAGAGGCATTGCAGGTTGAAATCGCACGCTATTTTGAGAAGGTCCGCCCACTGGAGCGAGCTAAAGATGAAGCTTTGATAGCGTTACAGCGCAATAAGATTAAATTGCTACTGGAGAGCCAAATAAAGCCAATCCGTAACGCGCTGAAATTGTCTGTTGAGGATGAGGGAAAATTCAGTCGTTACCTAGAAAAGATGGAAGAGGATATTCTCGATAATCTGCCATTGTTCAGAATCTCTGATTCCGATGAAGACAAACGAAAGGAAGATGTCAGATCCTTATTAGTTCGCTATCAGGTTAATTTGGCAGTAGATAATCATGATTTGAAGAGTGCGCCGGTTATCATTGAAGAAAGTCCATCTCTTCGATCATTATTTGGCAGTATCGAGTATCAATCGGTAGAAGGTGTGCTCGTGACAGATTTTACGCGTATCCATGCCGGAAGTCTGCTCAGGGCGCACGGTGGATTTCTAATGTTACATCTCGATGATCTATTAGTGGATAGCCTGGTGTGGGAAAAATTATGCCGCCTGCTACGAAGTAATCTGCTGCAAATCGAGGAACCTGGAACGGCTTTGAGTCCAGTTATGACTGTTTCAGTTGAACCGGAAGCAGTACGGATACAAGTCAAGATTATCCTCATTGGCTCGCGCGAGCAATATTACATATTACAAGAAGAGAATCCGGAGCTTGCCAGGCGCTTTCGCGTTAAGGTTGATTTCGCTGATAGCTTCATATCTAATGAGCAAAGTCGCCGCGCTTCCTCCATTTTTGTTGCACACGCCTGTCATGAATCGGCCTTGCCCCATTTTACGGCAGCTGCTGTTGCACGCTTGCTGGAGGATTGTCACCGGGCAGCCAATGACCAATCACGGCAGAGCGCCATTTTTAGCCGTACTGAAACGCTGGTGTTAGAAAGTGCCGCTCAGTGCAAAGCACAGACTGGTTGCCTGGTCGATGTAACCGATGTCGAAACAGCGCTACAAGCGCGTATCCAGCGTCATAATTATCCAGACCAATGTTTGCAGGAGTCTATTGCAGATGGTGATGTCTCGATTGTGATCACAGGAAAGAAGGTTGGGCAAATTAATGGATTGACGCAGATTGATTTGGGCGATCATTGTTTTGGCGCGCCAGTCCGCATCACAGCACATACATTCGCGGGAGAAGATGGAGTGCTGAATATCGAACGCGAGGTAGGACTTTCCGGACCTATTCACGATAAGGGCATGTTTATCCTGCAGAATTACTTATCAGCCTTGTTTGCCCATATCGCACCGCTCGCATTCAATGCCTCGATCGTATTTGAACAGGAATACAATGGGATAGAAGGGGATTCTGCCTCCTGTGCTGAATTGTATGCCTTGCTTTCTGCGTTATCAGACGTACCTCTGAAACAAGGGATCGCAGTAACGGGTGCAATCAATCAATATGGTGAAATCCTGCCGGTAGGTGGACTCAATGAAAAGATAGAAGGTTATTTTAATGTTTGTGAGACTGCTGGATTGGATGGTACCCATGGGGTATTGATTCCTCATCGTAACCGCAGGCATCTTATGTTGTCACACGATGTGATCGAAGCAGCTTCCCAAGGATTGTTTCACATCTATACTGCGCAGCATATGAGTGAAGGCATCGAATTGCTAACCGATTTTCCAGCTGGAATCACTGCTGAAGCAAACCTAAATGAAGTGATCCACCATCCGCATGATAGTGTGCTGGGCTATGCACAAAAAGCACTCCGCGCTTACCGGCATGCCTGTCAGCTTTCTCAGCACCCCAAGACAGAACGCAGGCGGTTTGGGTATGCCGAGAGATAGGAATAATGATCGAATCATCCTAAAAACCGCAGCTATAAGAGTGAAACTCATTGAAAGGCAAGTTGGGTTAACGTGAGTTCGACATAAGGATCACAACCTCATGACTGGAAGAGCTTAAGGGAATCTGATATTAAGGGAGAGTGTCTTCTAACGGAAGTGTACGCCACCAGTCCGGCTATCAGATTAACAAGTAAGTCAAATACCACTGGCAAAGTCAGTGATATTTGGCTATCGTATGGCATAACGTGTGTGAGCACCTCAAGCACGCTTTCGCGTCTGTCGGTCCACCGTAAATTCAATTCTTGAACCACTAAAATACTGGGTAACCGTAATTTTTAGGATCATTCTCATTCCAACTTTTACACACTTACATGTAAGAATTTCTAGCGTTGTTTACAGTATTCTGGAGAATACTGTAAATGAACAT
>CAZKPL010000122.1:0-4265 GCA_964554625.1 uncultured Nitrosomonas sp.
GGCATTTGTGGCGCTACTGCTCGCACTTGCCATTGAGCAGCTTTGACGTGTGGTCGATGGCGACCACAGATACCAGGGTACTCGCCGCGTTGGTGCTGCAAATAGATGAAGCGTTTACCGAAAAGCTTAACGAAGAACTGCCGGTATTTTGGGAACTGGTGCCGTTGAAAGATTGGCTGACTGTTTATTCGGCCTATAAAAATTATTTGTTGCACTCAGCGGTCGATGAGGCCGACGTGAATGCAATACTGGTTAACCGTATCAATAAACTAAGTACAGCATCACAAGCTTTGGATGTGGTCGCGAAAATTCTCAGGCAATCGCTTTGCGGCATCATGGAACAAGACCTTCATATAAAACGTTTACCCATAGAACGATTGGCGGAAATGGTTCATGAGCAAAGGCAAGAATTGGACAGACGGCAAGCCGACAGCGATTGGCCAACCGTATTGAAATCCGAACTGATCGGCTGTTGGCAAAAGCTCGATCAAGCCCAACGTTTCGGATTAAACCTGGAAAACATCTCGGACCATCATTATTCCGTCGTCACCTTGCCTGTCATTCTGGCCGTATTTGGAGCCAACGGCGGCGCTCCCGAACGTTGGACGAACAGCGCCGCTTCCATTTTTAAACTAAACCGTCTGAAAACTTTCGACGAAGAATGGTTTAATGCAATTTATCAATGGGCGCTGGCTTATCTTTCGCCTTTGTAAAGACTTCCTGGAGAGCTATCTATCATGCCTACCATCAGCATGTTCTACGGCATCATCGTGCGCATGATGTATATGGACACCCAACAACACCATTTGCCGCATATTCACGTCGAATACCAAGGCATGAAAGCTGTTTCGTGATTCCAACTGGAGAATTATTGGAAGGCGAGCTGCCGTCTAAAAAAATCCGGCAAGTTCAAGTATGGATCGACTTGCACGAGGAAGAACTGATGGCGGACTGGTCCCTGGCCGTCAACGGCGAACCGGTTTTCCCTATCGACCCTTTACGGTGATTCCATGCTGCCCGAAGTTGCCACAGTACAAACGCTGCCTAATCATGTTCTGCAGTTAACCTTCACCAACGGCGAACAAAAACGATTCGATATGTCGCCTTATTTGCATTACCCGGTGTTCCGCAAATTGCAGAGCCCCGGTTTTTTCAAGCTTGCCAAGGTTAATTACGGAACAGTGACCTGGCCCGGCGATATCGATATTGCGCCGGAAACGTTATATTACCAAGGCGAATGAATCTCGAATAAGCCCTCGCTCTTCAGGACAGACATGACAGCCTACTTCCAACCCCTGATCGGACAACTCTCGCAACGCGCCGCCGAAGCCACCTTGAGTATATTGGGCATCAGCGACTCGGCCCTCAGGCAATTTTTATCGGCGCAATTCAATCAACCGATCAGCGAAGGCAGCAACAATTTTCTGGCCGATCCGGTTTTCGAGGCGATTTTTGATTGGGAACCCAATATCAATAATCGCAAAATGGATGATTTAGCCGCATCAATGTTGGAACGCGATTTGATTGACGCAATGGCCCATCCCCCTAAAAAGATCGGAAATAAAGAGCTAGGCGATCAGGATTTTCCTAAAGAACGAAAACCTTACCAACATCAATACAGCGCTTGGCTTAAACTATCTGACAGAAACCCACAGTCCATCGTCATCACCAGCGGCACCGGTTCCGGTAAAACCGAGTGTTTTATGGTGCCTATATTGAATGATTTAGTGCGCCAATACCAACAGAAGCAGCAGCCTTTAGTGGGCGTCCAAGCCTTGTTTATCTATCCGCTAAACGCATTAATTAACAGCCAACAAGACCGATTGCTGGCATGGACACACGCATTTGGCAACGGCTTGCGTTTCTGTTTATATAACGGCAATACGCCCGAAACCGTGCAACCCTTTACCCAAGCGCAAACCCCGAACGAAATTTTATCGAGATCGCTATTACGCAGCGAACCGCCGCCGCTATTAGTCACCAACGCGACCATGCTCGAATACATGCTGGTGCGGCAAAACGATGCGCCTATCCTGCAAAAATCGCAAGGCACGTTACGCTGGATCGTGCTCGACGAGGCGCACACCTACATTGGTTCGCAAGCGGCGGAGCTATCGTTATTGTTGCGGCGCGTGATGCACGCTTTCGGCGTCAAGGCCGACAACGTGCGCTTTGTCGCGACCTCCGCGACGATCGGCAACAAGGGCGACGAATCGTTAAAGCATTATCTCGCTGACATGGCTGGCATCGATCCGGGAAAAGTAACGGTAATCGGCGGCAAACGCAACGTCCCTCCATTGGACAAAAGAAAGGGAGACTATAAACAAAAAACACCGATCACCGCTTTGCTGGAAATCGATCAAGGCCAATCGGCATCCAAGCAGCGCTACCGGGCATTGAAAGATCATCCGATCAGTCGCAAATTGCGCGAGGAATTGACGCAGAGCAGCGGCGTGCCGAAGTCTTTAACGCAATTGAGTCACGCGCTCTTCGGTAATACCACAGAGCTTGAGCAAACCTTGGCTTGGCTGGATTTGTGCAGCGGCACGACGCTGCCGGAAGAGAACAACCAATCGGAGCGCCCTTTTTTACCGTTACGCGCCCATCTGTTCCATCAAGTCGTCAATGGGCTGTGGTGCTGCGTTGATCCCGAGTGTAGCCGCAAAACAAATACACCGCTGGCCGACGGCTGGGCGTTCGGCTATGTTTACAGCCAGCAGCGCGAATTTTGCGATTGTGGCGCGCCAGTGTATGAACTGGTGTTTTGCAACGACTGCAATAGTCCGCATTTGCAAGCGCAGCAAACCCGGAATGGACAATTGATCCAAAAGGCGCGGGAATCGCTCGACGAATTTAGTTTGCACGTTGAAACCGACGGCGAGAATGACGATGATAATCAGGATGGTGATAAAACAGTTACTGACTCTGAATCCGTAACTCTGGCAGCAAAAGCACATCATGAATTGACTCGCGAATTTACGTTGTCTAAAAGCAATCGGCTATTAGGCGACACTGTAAACGCTGTCCCCGTGCATCTGGTCGATCACAGCGAAACGGAGCAATGCGGCTATTGCGGTTTTGTCCCCGATCGCGGACAACGCGGCGTCTTTCGCCGCTGTTTGCTTGGCACGCCGTTTTACGTCAGCAACACCGTGCCGACCTTGCTTGAATTTTCTCAGGACGGCAAAACGCCGCTGGAAAGTCCGGGGCGCGGGCGCCGATTGATTACGTTTACCGACAGCCGGCAAGGCACCGCCAGAATTGCCGTCAAAATTCAGCAGGATTCGGAGCGGAATCGGCTGCGAGGCTTGGTCTATGAAATGTCTGCCAAGCAAGTCGCCAATGCGGGTTCTAACGAAGCAGAACGTTTTGAGCTTGAGCAAAAGCGCGACGAGTTTTTAACCAAAGCCGAAAAATTCAAACAACTGGGTTTGACGGAAGCACAAGATTTCCTGGATTTTGCGGCTGAAAAACAACAACAACTCGATCAATTAGCGGAGGCGAGGCCACTGACTTGGCGAGAATGCATTCAGGGTTTGCAAACCAACGGCGACATTTCCAGAGCGATGCTGGATTATTACCGCGATGAGTTGTGGGCATTGCCGTTCCAAGGCGAAATCGGCTCGCGAACGTTATCGGAAATGTTGCTGATACGAGAGTTCAACCGCCGTGCTAAACGGCAGAATACGTTGGAAACCCTGGGCTTGATTACGATCAATTATCCTGCCTTGTCCAGAATTAAACGCTTACCCTCCGAATGGCAGCAAGCTAAATTATCCCTGCAGGAATGGCTGGAATTTTTAAAAATTTGCTTGGATTTTTATGTGCGGGATAATTTCATTGCGATTCCCTACGAGTGGGTCAATTGGCTGGGTGTTACGATTTATCCCAAAGAACTTTTAGGCCCGGACTCACAAGAAGCGGGCGGCAGACGAATCCACAAATGGCCGCTGGTCAGAAAAGGCCGCAACAACCGCCTCATCCGAATCTTGGCCTATGCCTTGAACTTGGATACCCAACATAAAGCGCATGAAGATCAGCTCAATCAAATCATGCGAGCCGCATGGAAAGCGCTCACCCAAGAAAGCGAGATATTAACGCCGGTTACCGGTTCTTTGGGCTACCAAATGAAACCGGAGCAAATGGCATTCTCGGCCAATCAAACGGCCTGGATTTGCCCGGTCACTCATCGCTTGCTGGATACTACATTCAAAGGCATCACCCCCTATTTACCCTATGCCCCGACACCCGAAACGGCAATGTGC
>CAZKPL010000123.1:0-4218 GCA_964554625.1 uncultured Nitrosomonas sp.
GGGTGCCAGGTCATCAAACTTGAAGTCGCCAAATGCGTTCGTCTCGATTTCCGAAACTAATTCATCTTCAAAACTTATTGCGACCTTCGCACCAAGCACATTATCAAAACAACCAGCAGTTTCTGCTACCGTATTGCCTCCGATGAAACACCTGTCGAATCGGTGCATATTACGATAATACACCCTGGGGTGAGTACCGAGTTCCGGGCGGATCACTCGTAGCCCCTCCTCCTTAACAATCCGCTCCATTTCTTCGTTGCTCACCTTGAGTGAGCGAATTGCTCCAGTCGGACATGCTTGCTCACAGCGAGGCATTTTCCATCCCTGATCGAGGAGATGGGCATCGAATATCCACTTTTGCGGAATCTGGCTTACAGCATTCCACCAAATTGCTCCATATGGGCAGGATGTCATAATCTCTTTGCGCCCATGAGCCTTTTTGGGGTCGATGATGACTATGCCATCTGGACGCTGGTATACAGCACCATCCGGCGCAGCCTTGACACAAGGTGCATTGCGGCAATGATTGCATGTAGTCAAACGATATGCCGCGTCAACCATAACGCCATCTCCGCGCACTCGTCTCTCGATTCCAATCCAATAATGACCGTGCCGCGGCTGTGGCGCTGCATAACCGGGAAAATCATTATCACAATGTTCGTCCTTTGTCGCCAACACGCAATTATTACAATTCACGCATTTGGCAATATCTATAATTAGGTTCCACTGGCTCATGCCGCAATCTCCGGCATCTCTATCCACTTCTCGATCTCAACCAAACAAGAGTTTGGTGCAATTGCATCTGTGTTTGGCACCTGCGTACGCGAAGGAGTAAGCAGATTCATGCAACCGCCGCGATCCAACACTAGTCCGGATTGAGAAATAGGTTCAAATACCGCACTCGACTCATGCGCTTTGACCACTCCTTTTGCAATCAACGGTGAAATGTCAGCAGCACATATGACACCTCCGCGATCGTTGAACACCTTCACCAGGTCATGTTGGGAGATTCCTCGGGCTGCAGCATCTTCAGAACTAATGCGCACGATCCAGTAATAATAACCGCTGACCAAGACACGGTGATCACGCACGTCGTTGACATAGCTATTTTTCCCATCGTTATGTGTGTGGAAGCTGTATCGTGGATGGGACGACACTAACTGCAAGGGATATTCCTGCGCTTTGTTAGAGCTTGGTCCCTCCCATGAGGATATATACCGGTTCAACGCCGGACGCTCTGGATTGTCCGGATCGCCACGAAGTAGTGACCGCGATACAAATTCGATTTTCCCAGATTGCATCTGTAATCCCATACCAAACTCTTCGGCATGTTGGGCTGGAATCGGATGGGGCTCGGGAACATCCTTTTTCCTTCCTTCTGCATACCAGCGGAAATAGACCGGATCCCGAACTGATTCATGAGGAGCCGGAACCACGTAATACCCTTTGTGCAGAAATTCCTTCCAACTGATAGCTCTCGGCAAATCGGAAGATTCAAAGATGCGTTTGCACCAATCCAATTCGCTACATCCTTCTGAAAACATGGCCCCAAGTTCAAGTCTTTGCAGAATCTCTAGGAATATCTGGTAGTCTGACTTTGATTCACCCAATGGCCCAATACATTTGTGCTGTAAAACGATCATTCGGTGATTGAGCTGATCCTGAGAATGATGCAAATACCCTGCGCCACCGGCCCACTCACCTATGTCCCATCTTTCCAGTGACGTACAAGCCGGCAGGATGATGTCAGCAAACTTGGTTTCGCCTTCGAACCAGATCGACTGGTTGACCACAAACTCCATTGAAGGATGGCGGTACGCATCAATTAAACGGCCCGAATCCGTTATCGTACCGAACGACGATCCTCCGTAGCGGTACATCATATGGATGGGTGAATAACCCGGCATCGGATATTCGATCGGAGCGAATTGTGCCTCAGGTGATGAGCCATCCCATAGATAGCCCTTGCAATGTCCGTCTATGATTCCATCTGCCAATTTCTCGCGAGGAATGATCTGCTTGACCGGATTCATCGTCAGCACATGCGCCATACTGACATAGTTCTCTATACCGCTCGCGGTCCATTGGAAATCTCCCGATATTCCTCCATCTGCGTAACCAGGGAAATAAAACGTGAGGTCCAAGGGCGTGCCGAATTGAAGATTGCCGAAATTAATGCCGGGCTTCCCCCAACCTTGCATGGCCATCATCAAAATCATGCTGCGCGCCCACTGAATTCCGGTTGCCGAACGACAGGCGCCGCCAAAACCAACACCAAGCCCCCCTGCAGCAAGATAAGTTTTTTTTGAACCCCATGCGCGAGCCAGCGATCGAACATCTTTAGCCGGCACCCCAGTTTCACTTACTTGCCACTCTGGAGTCTTGGGTACTCCATCGTCCTTACCAAGCAAGTAATCTCGCCACTCTTCGAATCCTGTTGTCCGATTAGCGACATAATCCTTGTCGTATAGCTCTTCAGCAATCCAAACATGCATGATTGCTAGGGCTAATGCAGAGTCGGTGCCTGGTTTAATAGGAATCCACTTGCCACCAAGGAATTGGGCGGTTTCATTGCAATGCGGATCTATGTGAACAAAATCGATGCCAAGTTCTTTTGCCCACATACGCCGACTCGTCCCTTCGGCTCCGCCGTAAACACCGTGTGTAGCTTCCGGGTCACTAGACCAAAACACGATTAACTCAGCTTCTTTCAGGCAATCCTCAAGGGTTCCGTAAAATCCTGGCAGTCCCAATCGCAGGCTATTACCAAAATGATGCATGGCTCCCCAGTACCATCCCTCCCAACTAATTGGGCTGAACGACATACGGGTGAAACCGATTAGATTCCCAAAACGGAGTAACGCGCTAAGCCAATATCCAATATTTCCCCATTGATGATGTGCGCCATGGAAGATGGTGATTGCACCAGGCCCGTGGTCACGCTTCTGGCGTTTTATCTCGTTTGCGACGATGTCCAACGCCTCATCCCAACTGATACGCACATATTCAGATATACCTCGGTTTTGCGGATTACGTTCGCCATTGGGGTCGAAATCTACCCGTCTCATCGGATACAACAGACGCTTGTCTGAGTAAACCGTCGATTTCAAGGACAATGCATGCGGACTAACGGTTGCCCGACGCATAGGAGTGAAAATCCTTCCCCTGGCGCGGATAGACCAACTCGGCGCGTCGCTTTCCTCAAGATCAATCGGGGTCAAACGTACAATTCTGTCGTTCTTCACGTAAACAAACAGAGGGCCGCCGTTAGTTGTTGTGGTATAGCGAACAGTTTCGTCATCAATGCGTGTCCCGTAGGATAGCCCTGCTGTCTGCAGCTCATTCAGGAGGCGCATAAACCAGATGACTAGCTCATCACGTCCTTCAACCACAACCTTGAAGTTTTTCGCTGCATGTACTATTTCTGCCTGACTTGCTCTCTGCGTCATAAAGCGGAGTGCGATCTGTAAATCCTTAAATACCATTTTGACATCTGGATTTGGATGTATTCCTGCTTTTGATCGGAGTTTTCCTCCCTTGAAATTGAAATACCGACCGACGCTTCCGTCTTTTAGCTTTATCTGCACAACACAGTTCTTCCTGAGAAGATGATCAGCAAATTTGTGGTGCTTGCGGGCGGTGTGCCTTATTACGTGTGGAAGAGCAAACAAAATTGTCCGTAGCGCGGCTTGCTTCATCTCTTGCCTTTTATGGTAAGAAGAAAATCTATTGAACGGGAACGCACAAACCTCATCTATGAGTTTCGAGCACTCGAATCCGCAACTCGCCGATCATCTAAACTAAATGATCCAGCGCCAAAACCCACTATTAGAAGTAACCCTCCCATAATCGCTAAATTCATCAGGAAGTGGTTTAATTCATTCTGAAAATGTGATGGATCAGACGCCCACGGTGCGTGAAAGACGAAGGTTATCGGGATCATCGCCAAAAACATAACCCCCGCAAACGAGCGCGCTTTCCAACCAAGAAACAAGCACACGCCTCCAAAAAGCCATAGTGCGATTGTCAAGCCTAAAAAGGCCTCGGGTACGGGTATATCCTTGACGGCCATATCTGCTGTAACGACTGAAAATGCGCCAATCAGCCCCACACCTGAGATTAAAAAAAGAAGTGCAATTAGTACACGACCAATGAGTGTGCATATGTTCGCAATTCCTGCATATGGATTCATGTCGTCCCTTCGTTTTTCAGAATCGA
>CAZKPL010000124.1:0-4115 GCA_964554625.1 uncultured Nitrosomonas sp.
GAATTCCAGGCTAATGCTAAAGTAGCTAAAAAAGACGATAAAAAAGGAAAAGAGTAAAACTGTTTGTTTCCGGTAAGATCTCATCAATATCCATGCTGGAGAAATAGAATCATTTCTCCAGCTAGAATTGCTTCCTGTAATCCCTGGATTCTATTTTCCAAAAGAAGATAGAAGGGTGCGCGCTTTGCACAAATATATTTTGATGTAAATATTGAATACAAAGGCCACAACCATGCTCGTCGGAAATGGCGAGTTTTTTATTCTGGTAAGGTAGAAAATGCTTCGTTATTTCCCTCCGTCTGATGTTATTTGTGCCCACAGTAACCGAGATTACTTCATTGCTGCTTTTACGTTTTTTTGTGTTGCACTAAGCCTAGTCATTGACGCTCATGCGAATCTGGTTATACAAAACCTTTTGGGGGTCATAGCATGGATATTCTTAATTGGATTACTGGTGGGCGAAAACAAGGAAATAAGAATCCAAGTAGTGATTGCTGTCGCATTCGCAACGGCAGGCGAGCATTTTGCTTCTGTTTATATGGGGGGGTATACCTACCGATTTGAAAATGTGCCCTTATATGTACCACCAGGACATGGAATGGTTTATTTAACGGCTGTTGCATTGGCTCGTTCAGGGTTTTTTCTTAGATACGCGAGGAAAATTGCTATATTTGTTGTGATTGTATGCGGTACCTGGTCACTTTGGGGTATTAGTGGTATTTCCGAGCAGGGAGATCAAGTAGGGGCAATATTATTTTGTGTGTTTCTTATCTATCTGTTTAAAGGTAGATCCCCAATGGTTTATCTGGCCGCTTTTTTTATTACTACGTGGTTAGAATTGATTGGTACCGCAGCGGGAACATGGTATTGGGCGAAGCTTGAGCCAATATTTAACTTATCGCAAGGGAATCCTCCCAGCGGTGTCGCTGCTTGGTACTGTCTGGTTGATGCCGTCGCGATTGGTGGTGCACCCATCGTCCTAAATATCATGAATAAGTTTAGCGAGTGGCTAAAAACCGATAAATCTAAACGAAGTATTCAACAGGAGATAGAGTAATCAAACAATGTTTAAATTCAGTCGAGAAGACTGAGCAGTTTATGAGCCGTATTACAGCGTTTGATCAATTAAATTTATCAGATGAGCTTTTGCGAGCGATCGCAGATCAGGGCTACGTCAAACCTACCCCAATACAAGCCCAAGTCATTCCACATATCCTCGAAGGTAAAGATATCATGGGCAGTGCCGAGACAGGTACAGGTAAAACAGCCAGTTTTACGTTACCCATGCTGCATCGATTGCAACCTCACGAAAACTCTGGTACCTCGCCCGCTAAGCATCCTCTTCGAGCACTGATACTTGCGCCTACGCGTGAGCTTGCAACGCAGATATACGACAATGTGAGAAACTATGGGAAGCACTTGCAGTTAAAGAGTACCGTCATTTTTGGTGGTGTCAGTATCGATCCTCAAATAAAGGAACTGCAAGCTGGTGTAGAGATATTGGTCGCGACACCCGGTCGTCTACTGGATCACATTGAACAGAAAACAATCAATCTATCCAAGATAGCTATTTTAGTGCTTGATGAAGCTGATCGTATGCTTGATATGGGCTTCTTGCCAGATATCAAGCGTATTCTCATGCTGCTACCTCCACAGCGACAGAGTCTGATTTTTTCTGCCACGTTTTCTGAGGAAATCAAGCAGCTTGCAGACAAGCTATTAAAACAGCCAATTTTAATCGAGGCTGCAAAACGTAATGCAATTAATCAATCCATTTCGCATGTCGTGCATTTGGTTGAGTCTGAGCGCAAGCATGAATTATTGGTGCAGTTAATTAAACAAAATGATCTTAAACAAGTATTGATTTTTGTTAGAACCAAGCAAGGTGCAGATCGGTTGGTCAAACAACTTATACAATATGAATTGCTGGCAACAGCAATTCATGGAGACAAGAATCAACAACAGCGTACCCAGGCGCTCAATGATTTTAAAGAAGGGAGGATTCAGGCATTAGTTGCTACTGATGTGGCTGCACGGGGGTTGGATATAGAGAATCTTGCTTATGTAATCAATTTCGAGCTGCCGACTGTTCCAGAAGATTATATTCATCGAATTGGGCGAACGGGTCGTGCGGGAAGCAAGGGAAATGCCATTTCGTTAGTCAGTGAGAATGAAAAGGAATTCCTCTCTGGCATTGAAAAGCTGCTTAAAACAAAACTGATTGTAAAGAAAGTGAGCGGATTTGAAGCTGAGAAGGGGAACCATCCGACTTTACCACAAAATACTGATCGTCATCGGCATAATGGTAAGTCATCACACCATAAACCTGGCTTAGACAGACGTAATAGTAGCCAGGTGAATAAGCCACAGCCGGTTGATTATGCTAGAAATAAACCTTCCCGGCCGGTTGATCCAATTTTTACTCAACCTTATGTGCCCATGGCGTTGGTAAAGAAGCCAGACACACCTCAAACTTCTCAGTCTGTCTACAAATCGAACAAAAAAGTTATTCCGGCACTTTTTGCACCACCCGTTATTGATAAACATAAACAAGACTAGATGGACGATCAGGCGCCATCTAACTTCAAACATACAATCTCTAATCCCTTACCACATTGCCAGCATAACTGGAAGTTTCGTGGATTTTGCTCACCACAAGCAGGGCAATGCACATAACCTTCTTCAATCGGTGTGTTTTCGTATGCGTCGATAATTGACCGTGCTTTTTCAAAATCGTCATCATGAGCAATCCATATCTCTGGATAGGTATGGGTGAAGGGAATTTCGCCTACTCCCCCCTGTGCATGGATATTCAGTATCTTTGCCCGTACATAAGCATGTTCCAGTAGGTAAAGAATCATTTGCGCTTCGATCAGATTGTTGGCGGAATAGAGCTTTTTCATAATAAGAGACCTTTGCAAAAAAACTGAGAGGGATCAACCTAATGCACTTCATTGGCTCAGAAAAGGTATTTTTCCTGAGAGAACTGTGGGACTGTCGTAAAATAGCCAAAACAGTACTTTCATAAAAATAAATTATCAGTTAATCAATAGCTTGTAGGTAACATCCTTCTTAAAGATGCTATTTCCCGACAGTCCCACCGTGGTATTAGGCGACCGACATTCAATTTTGGCAATCTTTTCAGGGCATATACGCCATAGCTCGTAGCAGTGCCTTGGTAAATCCTTGGGAACTCAGCACCTTACTGACAAATCAGCGTATCTGAATGCCAAAGGTGCGCTCTACGACATGGCAGACTTTTGTAATCAGGCGATTGCGCTGTAATTGCCGTTGCGTAAGCGGTTTGTTTTTCACCGTCTTATCTGAATGCCATTTTTGATTTGATACTCAATGCTTTCAGGATCCGTCGGTGTTCTTGACTATAATAAGCTTTATTGGCATGAACCCAGGTGCCCGGTTTAATCTCTGTTTTGTCGAGCAAAGCTAATAGAGGTTTGCTGTCATGCTGATTGGCAGTGGTGGTTTCAACGGCTATCGCCAAACCGTTGTTGTCAACCAGGGTTGTGCTGCTTATAGCCAAAAATAGACTTGCCGCCTTTTTTAACTCAGTGCGCCTCAGCATCCATACCCGGTTGAGTCACTTCAATAACAACGCATGGCCTCCTTCGCCTTACGCGGATTTTGCGTGATATTGGCATCGACATCACAGCCAAAGATCAACATCATGTTATGCGCCTCAATTTGCCGATTGATCTGTGCCAGCAAACTATCCCATGCATGAGCTGCCGTCAACCGGGTTCTAAAACGCGACAATACTGAATGATCGGGAACATTATCTTCCAGATTCAAACCCAGAAACCGCATCACATACAAATTCGCGTTAGCTATGCCTTCAATCGCTTCATCGCTGAGATACCACGCCAGATACCAATTAGAAGCATTTTGAACAGCGTAAGTGTAATGAGCGAATTAAAAGCAATATTACACCAATCTTCAATCTTTATCAGACCTCTGTTGTGCAAAGGTTTCAATGAGTATAAATCCAGACAATGACGCTGGCTATTTTTAGAAGTTGCTGATATGTCAGGTATAAACCAATTATAGCAAAGCTCAAATAAATTGATTACAACCCACAGATGACTTATCCGTCTTCA
>CAZKPL010000125.1:0-3832 GCA_964554625.1 uncultured Nitrosomonas sp.
ACCGCTCGTTCTCGTACCTCCAGTGAATAACTGATTTGATCCCTCATCTTCTCCTGCTCTCAAATCATTTTATCTCCGGAAAACCCGGGGCGATTCATTTGACTATAGCTCCTGAAACCCCTCAAAGACCTAATAACATTTGCAAAAGATTTATCGTTAATCCAACCCAGCACGCCGTGGGACTAAACACCTAAAAAAACTAGCCGCCAAAATGGAGCAACTCTATTTATATGTTCACTACCAAACGAAAATCTTGCGATTGAACAACCGATTCACCCTCGCTCGCTCATCCGCCCGAAAAGGCTTTATGAAATAGGATACCAGAAGGAAAAGACTGCAAGAAAAAATAGCTACGACAAGCAAATCTAGCCAAGTTTGTATTGAAAATACAAGTTGCTGTGCCAGCACAAATGCAGCAAAAGCTGCTGCAATTAGCTTAAAAAATCCGATAGCGTCAAGCCGGTAACTGGTAATACGAGTTAAAGCGGTAATGAGCATTGTGTTAAATAATATTTGGCTCACGATTATTGCAATAATTATACTCCATAGTCCTTGTCCCGACTCAAGCAACAAATAGGCCAGTGGTAGCACCAATACGCCAAGTGATGCCCCCCAGGAACATAGATGACTATTTTTGCTGACCACTGCTACTATTTCCAGTATCTGGCGCTGGCTAAAGGGGATCAGTGCCAGCAACAAACCCGCCAGACAATAATTCGCTTGATTGAATTTTCCGCCACTGAGTAAACTTGGCAGTTCATTTCCAGCAAGCCAAACAAAAACCAATATTGGCATTAGCGCGAACAAGCTCAACTTACCCACGAGATTGGCGTTACGCGCCAATTCAGCCATCCCACCTGCACCCACGTAAGAAGTAGCCGGCAAATAATTAGCAATTTGCCCATACAGGTTACGCAAGAAACCGAACAGTGCTGTGGCTTCCACACCGAGATAATGCTGGATGAGAAAAACAAATACCTGCGGGCTATAAGCCTGCGTAACAAGATTACTGAAATACGTATAGCACGCAATACGCCACATCTCTGACCAATTTGGTGGCTGCCAGCCATCCTGTCCCGGCGAGTTGAGGTGTAAATGCAAGTATCGAATCAATCTATATAATGTCAGCGCAGTACTCAGCACCGATGCTATCAATTCGGCGAGAACCACATGGTGCAGATCAATAGCTCCCTGTGCCACTATGATACCGACAATTAGCAGCAAGACCAGATTACGCAACACTTGACTGATTTGCGCTTGACCTTGCTGCATCAATGGCCCCAGAATACTTTCCCTGATGTGCCGCCCCGAACCTTCCACGAGTAGCACCAGCAGATATAACCTTGCTACATTTGTATGTTGCGTGAATTCCAATGGCAACAACAACCATGGCATTGTTAACATGAGCAGCAATGCACCTATAAAGAGAGATAGGCTGATCCGAATAACCACTTGCCACACGAAATACTTCAGCATTCTCCCATTGGCATACAGTCGAAATTCCGGCAAATATCGTGCCGCCACCCATGGCAGACCCAGTGTTGTGATAGCTAGTGTGAATTCCATTCCAGCCACCAACACTACATAAGCACCGTACTCTTCCGCCGCCAGCAGACGCACTAGCCAAAGCAAGGTAATTAAGGTAAGCAGAGCGGAAGCAACCTTGCCAGTAAAAAAATGGGCCGCAGTACGTTTGATCTCAACACTGGAATATGGTGAGACGGTCATGTAAAATTATTCGCCATAGTAAAATGATATTTAGTTTAATGCACAACCTTGATTCTGCCACGAGATAGAAACGAAATCGAAGAAACTATTTGGTAAGTAATATTCCCATTCACCATTCCAGCAATACTAAGCGCTAAATACAGCTCAAGATGTAAAAGATGAGTCGCTTGATGAGATAGTGTACTGCTCACTACCTCCGAAATATTGCTCACTTACCGCGTACTGTCTGATCAAAGTGCACTCGCACAGAAAAAGCTGATTTAATTATGAATTGGTTTTGCCCCTCTATCCATTACATAGATAAAATAGGCTATTATTGCGAAAAAACTGCCAGAATAGATGGCGGTAGTATCGAGAGTCGATTCAAACATTGCTCGCACAAAAAATGCCGCCATTAAGGCAATACTTCCTCCATGCGTATTTTCAGATGCTCTCACTGAGTATCGTACAAGAAAATATAAAAATATCAATAACGCCGCTAATCCGACAAAACCTGATCTAGCAAATATTTCTAGAAATAAATTATGAGCGCTTGAAGCGCCGCTAAACCCGGGTCGCAGTCGAACATGTTGATTCCAGAAATCTCCGCCTTGTCCAAACAACGGATTTTCCAACCCAGCTGCAATTGCAACTTCCCAAATAGCGGTTCGTCCAGTTGCGCTTGACAGACTAGAAATTGCATTTGTGCCCAAACTGCGATTAAGTGCATTAGTGACCCCCCAATCATAGAACACTACCCAAGCGACAATCACTGTAACCAAGGCAAAAAAAACAACAATCAAGCTGATTACGATCTCACGGCTATTTCCTGGCTTATCACGTTTTTTCGCCAAAATATGGACAACAAAAATGATTAGGAAGCCTATGAGTGCAGCCATAATCGATGTCTTAGATTGGGTCATGATCAGTGCCAACCCAGCAGAGATCAGAATACTTATTCTAAGCCACACTCTTGCTGATGGTTCGGCTACTTCGAGTATAAGGAGAACACAAGCAATTGCTCCTAGCGTGTTTGGATGCGATGTCACCCCCCAAAGTCGCACATTAAATCCTGGAATTAACCCATCGTTATAGCCATGCTGCAGGGCAAGCTGTGGAGTAAAAACTGCCGCAATCAAGCTTGTGAATACAATAAAAACAAGGCACTGTTTAACAACAACGACTGGATCAACACTCGATAATCGAACCCAAAGAAATAACGCAAGAAACACAAAAAAAGGGTAGATTAAGTTTATATGAAAATAATAGTACTTCCCAAGAAAAATCGGAAAAATATTAACCGCAATGAGGAATGCCATAAATGCTACGACAATGTCAGTTGGCGGCTCGGCTCCCTTGTCTCTAAATCGACAAGTTTCTTTCGCTTTCTCTTGCAAGAAAAAAAACCAGGTCACGCTTAGAGCGAAAGAACATCCGATTGTAACTGCTAGAAATACTTTTGCTAGCAGGTGCCCATCGGAATCCCCTCCAGATGTAACATCCAGCCCCTCACTCCCAAAATTCAGAATTCGCGCAGAAAAAATAATGGATGCTACACTCGTAATCACCAGTAAGGACATTAGAAAGGAAAACGACCAGCTAGGCCGCCACGTTGCACCTGCTGCAACGAAGGCAATGGCAGCGACCAAGAGAAATGCAAAAAAAAATGCCGCAAAAGAAAATAAAGTAAAAGTTAACATATGCAATCCGCACTAATAATGTAAACCTGTTACAAGTAGCCAGTACCACCCTGATTTGCCTTTAATCTTGCTTCAGGCAGCTCATTCGATATTTTTCTCTGGATTTACAAGGTTCTGCAGGTTGATGAGTCTTACTTTGGCGCTCAACGAGTCAGGGGTAAAAAAGGCCGAGGCTGGAGCGCTTACAGCGAAACCATCGTTTCCGGTGTTCTGAAACGCCAAAGTAAAGTGTATACGGAAGTTGTTCCGAATTACTCTAAAGCAACATTGCAAGCCATTATCCGTAGTCATATCGCACTTGATAAGATAATCCATTCCGATAGATGGCGTGGCTACAATGGGCTGGTTGATACTGGCTTTGATAAGCACTTTAGGATTCTCACTATGGCGACAATGAGTTTGCCAGTGGCGGAGACTGCATATCA
>CAZKPL010000125.1:3842-4102 GCA_964554625.1 uncultured Nitrosomonas sp.
ATGGTATCGGTATCGAGTCTTTCTGGAGTTTTGCAAAGAGGCATCTGGCTAAGTTCAATGGGGTGCTTGATCATACCTTCTATTTTTACCTAAAAGAAAACAAATTTCGTTTTAACCATCGTCGCGATAATCTCTACTATGAGATTCTTAAATTAGACAAAAAAATCGAATATAAATCGCCCCGGATTTTCCGGAGACTATTTGTCTTGAGTCAAACCGCATCGGCTGACTCTCTTAGTTGGCGATAATATGCCATTTCA
>CAZKPL010000126.1:0-3978 GCA_964554625.1 uncultured Nitrosomonas sp.
ATGTTCGCAATTCCTGCATATGGATTCATGTCGTCCCTTCGTTTTTCAGAATCGAGTTCATACGGCGAAGTAGATAAGCAAGAGCTAGCTATTTTTTTACCGGCTTCGTTAGCAATTTCTTAAAGATCGTTCTCAACCTTGTTCACGAACAATGTCGAATTGTCTATATAGATCCGATAATCCGAAATTTGATCGTCTTTCATATGCCAAATAGTTACGCAGGGATATAAATATTTTTTGCCATCGTGGCGTGTATACGTCACTCTCAACCGAGTTATTATGACGTCGTTGATTTGCCAGATATCAGAAAGATCGTGGGTGGTTTGCCGTATGCTAGACAGAAAATGTTCAACAAATCCGGCAATCGACTTACGGCTGATCACTGGTTCAGCGTTTCCGAAGACAAACGTGCTGTCTTCTGTCAAATATCTTGTGAACCCTTTTATGTTCTTATTATCAACAGACCTGAACACTTCCGCGACAAACTCCTTCGCATCACCCATGCACTAGCTCCTCATAAAGCGCCCTGATTAGCAATAAACGTCAGCCAGACTCATGTGGTGAGCTTGGCTGACCGTAAAGTGACCTCCATTGCACAGCGGGAGGGCCACGAAATAGCGATGAATCGAATTCAATTTCAACCGGGACTGTCGATGCCGGACTTTCTGAAGGACTACGGAACCGAAGCGCAGTGCGAGCAAGCGCTTGAGGCCCTTCGCTGGCCGAGCGGTTTTGCGTGTCCGCACTGCAATCACGCGGCGCATTACGTTCTGCGCGATGGCGTGCGCAAGGTTTTTCAGTGCAACGCGTGCCGGCATCAGGCTTCGCTGATTGCGGGAACCGTATTTCAGGATACCAAGTTGCCGCTGACAATCTGGTTCCTGGCGATCTATCTGATCAGCCAAGCCAAGACGGGACTGCCGGCCTTGGCCTTGGCCTTGAAGCGGCAACTGGGGGTGAGCTACCCTACGGCGTGGCTGATGCACCACAAACTCTTGCAAGTGATGGCCGAGCGTGAAGATCGCTATGTGCTTGAGGGGAATGTGCAAATGGACGATGCCTACCTCGGCGGTGAGTGTACTGGCGGCAAAGTCGGCCGGGGGTCGGAGAATAAGGTGCCGTTTGTCGCGGCGGTATCGCTCAGTGAGGACGCTCGCCCGTTGCGCATCAAGTTCACGCCCGTGCCCGGCTTCACCCTCAAGGCGATTTCGACATGGGCGAAAGACCACCTTGCCCCAGCCAGCGCTGTATTCTCGGATGGACTGGCCTGCTTCGGGGCGGTCACCGAGGCCGGTTGTAGCCACCAGCCCACGATCATGGCCGGACGCAAGCCAAACGAGGTACCCGAGTTCAAATGGATCAACACCATTCTCGGCAATCTCAAAACCAGCCTGTCCGGCTCCAGCCATGCGTTCGACTTCCGGAAGTATGCGGCTCGTTACCTGGCCGCGTTCTGTTATCGCTTCAACCGACGCTTTTACTTGCGCACTCTGCATCAGCGTCTCCTGATCGCCGCTGCTGACTGCGCACCGCAACCCCGGCGCTCGATTCAGTTGGCTGAGGTTCATTGCTAATCAGGTTTAAATTTGAGTCTCAAGTTAGTGCAGTCATTCCATTGTAAGAAACTACAGATTTTCGCGAACTACCAGAGAAAACTTGGATTCGAGATAAGGCTGCATAATCGACTTCTAGTTGGAACAAATCTTTCAGAGACATATCCAGCATGTGTGCAAGTACGACCCGAATTACTACACCATGCGCCACCACGAGTACATGCTCATCCATCCAGCGGCGAACCAAATCGCTCCAGGCGGCCATTACACGCTCGGCAAACAATTGAAAATTCTCTCCTAGCGGCGGAGGGAAGTTCAAGGGGTCTTTATAAAAGTTGCGGGTCGCATCAGGTGTAAAGGAACACACTTGCTGTGGCGTTTGCCCTTCCCAAACACCAAAGCAAATTTCTTTTAGCCGCTCATCTATGCTTATTGGTATGCCAGATTCCGAGCTAAGTGCCATCGCGAATTGCGAACATCGCTTGAGCGGTGAGGATACAATGTGGTTCCAAGGATATGTCACTCCTATCGCGTCCCTCATCTGGCGAAAGCCAAGATCACTAAGCGGGTCATCCATGTGGCCACGGTATTTCTTTCCACCCAACGGTTCTCCATGGCGGATCAGGTCAATAATGATTGGCATGGATCCGCACCTTCGCCTTGCCGCAATGTTGATTTCAACGCAAAGTTTAAATTAAACGAGAGTATTTACTGCCGAACACACCTGCCTCGCACAATATTCGTTCAGCTTTGAGCATCACAGGCCGATCGATCATTCTTCCGTCGACCGCCACAGCAGCGCCCTGTGCTGCTGTCGTTGCATCAACCACGCGCCGCGCCCAAGCAATTTCATCTGCACTGGGCTTAAAACTCTCATTAATAATCTTGATTTGCTTGGGGTGAATGCATAGTTTTCCACCGAAGCCTAAGCGACGTCCGCTTAGAGTTTGCTCACGTAGCAGCTGCAAATCGTCAAATGCTGTGCATACCCCATCGATGGGAGGCAGAATACCAGCGAGACGCGACGATAAAACAATCTTGGAACGGAAATACAGTAATTCTTCTCCATCTCCTTCGATTCCAAGGTCTAGCTGAAAATCAATGGTTCCAAAAATCACTCGTTGAACTTGTTCGTTCCGTACCAGCAGATCTAGTTTTGAAATACCCTTGGCAGTCTCGATCAATAGAAGAATCGGCTTACCATTGCAAACACGCGCTACAAAAAGAACATCTTCCTCGTGTTCCGCTTTGGGCAGTACAATTCCCACAACACCAGCCGAAGCACAGCATTCAAGGTCATCTCGGAACCATACTGTATCTGGCCCGTTGACTCGAACTAATGCTTTCCGACCAGCTGACAACCATCGTGCCACATACGCTCGCGCAGCCTCCTTATCTGAAGGCGGCACAGAATCCTCAAGATCAAGAATGACTGCATCTGCACCAAAGGTAATTGCTTTATCAAAACGATCAGGACGATTCCCAGGAACGAATAAATAAGAATGGGGAATATTCACTCGAAAGTTCTCGTTGCAACAGAATCAGATTACTCTCTGATTTCTTAATCGGTCTATTTCATCTAAACCAAATCCAATTTCTGAGAGAATTGCCTCTGTATGTTGCCCCAATGCTGGAATGGGCTCCATCCTGGGCATATCACCTACTGGCAGTCCGGGTGGTAAAAGTGCGGGGACTCTTCCAGATGGGGTCGCAATATCAACCCAGCGCTTACGCGCCCTGAGTTGAGGGTGTTCCCAAACATCATGCATGTCATTCATCCGGGCATATGCAATCTGCACCCTTTGAAGTCGCGCGGTCAGCTCTACCAAAGATAGGCATGAAAATACTTCTGTGATGATCTCTCGTAGCTCTTGACGCGAAGCGACACGCAGCGAATTAGATGAGAAACGCTTGTCGTTCGTTAACTCTGGTCGTTCAAGTACGCGCTCGCAAAAACCTTTCCATTCACGTTCGTTTTGGAGGCCCAGCATTACTGTCTTCCCATCACCAGTCGGGAACGGCCCATAAGGATATATCGTCGCGTGAGCAGCGCCAGTACGCTTTGGAGGTTCGGCGCCGTCAAAAGAATAATAAAGAGACGAGCCCATCCACTCGACCATGCTTTCAAGCATCGATATGTCAATGCGGCAGCCTTGGCCAGTTTTACCGCGCTGTATCAGTGCAGCTAGGATGCTGCTATAAGCGTACATTCCGGCGGAAATATCCGCTATCGAGCATCCCGCCTTACATGGATCCTCAGCTGTGCCCGTAACTGAAAGGAAACCGGACTCGCTCTGAATCAAAAGATCATAGGCTTTTCTATCCCGGTATGGCCCGTCTGCCCCATAGCCCGAAATGTCACAAACAATTAGGCGAGGATTTTTGTCCTTCAATACTTCGTACGACAACCCCAGACGATCAGTAG
>CAZKPL010000127.1:0-3877 GCA_964554625.1 uncultured Nitrosomonas sp.
TCACGAATAATCACTTGGTGCCATGATGCGTCTTGCTCGGTGAAGAAGCTACCGCCCCAGTATACGCCGAAGAGGTATACGCCAAGCCACATCATCCAGTAAAAATAGCGTTTGACTTCCAGTTTTGGATCCAGATTATCCAGTTGCTCTTTGGTATCACGGGTTTTCCAGAGCCAGCCCCAGGTAACCAATGCAAATAACGGCATAACTGTCATGTGTACGCGCCATAATCCCATCCAAACGCGATCAAACTCAGGCTCCATCGAGTCCATGCCATGTGAATAGGCAAATGACCGTTGGTACCAGATCCAGAAGATCGCTACCAGCAGCATTACACCCATGCCAAATTTATACCATTTTGAGTCATACCACAGCGACATGTCATAGCCTCTGGAGCTAGATGCTGCGCTGCTCGTTCCCATTGTAGTTGCCATTTAAACTTCCTCCTGTTTTTACATTTTAGTTAGAAAAAGTAATATCGTTGCCTCTCAACCATATTACTCGCTATTGCATCAATCCATCAAAACCATACTACCTTCATGGTCTCTGCATAGCGTTCGACTAAACTACTCCTTTTTTTGTTCCAGCTAAAAAGCTTAATGCCCTCTGCTGGCTACACTCTACAGGCTAGTCACCTTAATCACTTTAGTCAAGTAATTTTTCCATATTTATAGCAGGGGGATTTCTCAAAAAATAAAATCTATTACTACTTCAATAAGTTGAGAAAATGATAGATTACCTCTTTTAAATCTAGAATTTACTCGATCGGAGTTTAATCGTAGATACAATCTCACAAAGTAAATATCTAAATTTGATAGAATTATGTGAAATCATTTGGAATATGATATATTTATCGCTAATTTTAAATTAGCTTCATGCATATCAAGTTTGAAATCATGATCTTAGACCATATAACCTGACTTGTAGTCATAGTTGCCTTTAGTAAGAAATTTTATGAATGATAAAATTGCGGCGGCGGCGGCTCTTTTAAAGACAGGTAAAAACGTAGCTTTTCCTACAGAGACTGTTTATGGACTTGGAGCTGATATTACCAATCCTTCAGCAATTAGTCGTATTTATGAAATAAAAAGACGTCCAATCAGTCATCCTCTTATCGTACATTTTGCTGAAATGGATCGATTAGACTACTGGGCAACAGATGTACCCAAATCAGCCCGGCAATTAGCTGAGCATTTCTGGCCAGGCCCCCTTACTTTAATTCTACCCAGAAGCTCGCATGTGCCATTTAGCGTAACAGGCGGTCAAAACACTGTTGGCCTGCGTATTCCCAATCACCCCATAGCATCTGCGCTACTAAAAGCACTAGGCCCTGATAGGGCCCTTGCCGCACCTTCAGCAAATCGCTTTGGTCGATTAAGTCCAACTTCAGCACTTCATGTACATGAAGAGCTTGGCCAGGAAGTAAGCATGATTCTAGATGGGGGGACTTGCGAAGTTGGCCTGGAAAGCACTATCATTAGCTTTTATGACTCAACGGTCATTCTTTTGCGACCTGGCGGCATTCCCATAGTATCGATTGAAGATGTATTAAAACAAAAAATTGCCTTGAAAAAAACTCAAGACATAGCTTTACGCACTCCAGGCACTCTAGCTTCTCATTATGCCCCTGTAACACCCCTCGAAGTCTGGCCTACTGAATTAATTCAGCAACGCGCCCAAGAGTTGAGTAAAAAGAGGCTACGGACTGCACTCGTCATATGGTCCGGTTTTGATCATTTCTCCCAAGCTTCAAATGAAAATATCCATCATTTCTTAATGCCCGCAGATCCCATCGAATATGGCCGTCGACTGTATGCTGCTCTTCGTCAATTAGATCAGAAAGGTTTTTCTCGATTGTTGGCAGAAACTCCTCCTGACGATTCAGCCTGGTTAGCAATTTCTGATCGTCTACAGCGCGCCAGTTTTACTACATCAACTCATCAATGAAAAAAAATAATACCTCACTTTCTGCCGTACTATTCGACGTTGACGGCACTCTTGCCGACACCGAACGAGATGGCCATCGACCCGCTTTTAATGCTGCATTTAAAGAGTTTGGGCTTGATTGGAATTGGGATACCGAGCTTTACGGCAAATTACTCCAAGTGACCGGCGGTAAAGAGCGCATCCGATATTACATGGAAAAATATGTTCCCAGCGCATTAAACAAGAATGATTTGTCTAATTGGATCGCTGAGCTACATAAAACTAAGACAAAATATTTTCTTGATTTATTAGCAAAAGGGAGCATCCCTTTGCGCCCCGGAGTTGCACGATTAATTCATGAATTGCGCGAAAAAGAGATAAAAATAGCTATTGCCACAACCACGACACCAGAAAATGTAACCTCTCTATTAAAATTTACATTAGGTGAAGAATCTCTTAACTGGTTTGATGTCATCGGTGCGGGAGATATCGTACCTCAAAAAAAACCTGCTCCAGATATTTACTACTGGGTACTCGAAAAACTCGGATTGCCCCCTCAACGATGTATTGCAATTGAGGATTCAGAAAATGGATTAAAATCTTCTTGCTCAGCGGGTATTAAAACTATTATCACAGTAAGTGAATACACATATTCACAGAATTTCAATGGCGCAGCAATGGTTTTAACCGATCTGGGAGAGCCAGGCAGATTACCCTCCACCCTCTCAGGAACTACTCCCAACCTCAACAATAGCTGGATAGATGTCTCAACTCTAACTACCTTAATTGAATCTAATGATCAGTAAATTATGGTGAAGCGATATAGGAAAACAGGGTTCTATGTGAAATATCGTAGGTAAGTAAACCAGAGCCTTCCACATAGGAAGTAAATCATATTAATGAAGTTATTAATATTTCGGCAACCTCTGGCGTACCGTTTGGCAAGCTGAATCTTGTTATTGATGCTTTTTCAAGAATGTCATTGGTCAGGCGGGATTGGACGAAGTGAATAATCCCACTCCAATGAGAGGTGAGAATTCTAGCAAAAGCCTGGAAAGCTGGAATGCCGGTTTGCTTGACTTCATCGCACCACTGGGTAAGAAAGGCGTGTGCACTGTGTTTGTCTGGTATGCTCCATAGATAGTTAAGCAGTATTTTTAGGCGATAGGCCTCTCCTCTCCCAAAGTAGGATAAGGGTGGACCATATGAATTAATTGTTGCTGCTGTATTTTTGAAAGCGACCCAGAGTTTCTCAGAAAAGTATACTCGTGGCCTTTAAGTGCATCGCGCTCCTAGCTCTCAGCTTTGCGCACCCCATTCATTGCTTCATTGAGCAGCTTGACGATATGAAAACGATCGAACGTCATCTGTGTGCAAGGGAAAGTATCTTTGACAACGCCGGCAATGAAGGCGGGCGATAAATCCATGCTGACTTACTGAATTTGCTCTGCCTGAACCCTTTTCGATTACAAATGCTTGCCAATGGCTTGAACGGCTTGTTTGCCTTTTCCTTCACCCACATAAATCACACGTTCACTCTCCATATCAACACCCACCATGACATAATTGCACCTTTTACGCATGGAAGTTTCATCAATAACAACTGGCTAATAGCAGAAGAATCATCCGCTTGCAGCACTTTGCCTACCCAATAGTTGAATATCATCCAGATACGTTGTGGATTGATTTGCATTAGCTCAGACATGATTGACCGGCATCTCCCGTTCAATCATGGCCAAAGCCAAGGCTTCAAACAATAAAGTAAAACCACTATTAGCACGCGCCCACGGTATCGCTACATTAACCACATCGCCCGATGAAGTCTTGATGCAGGAAACTGCACAGTGCAAATAACAGATATAGCCTACGTCACATAAAATGATTCGATTTTAAAGAGTTGCTCAACGGTTTTGTTTTGTTGTTTTCTGATTGCTTTGGTTTGTGCCCATTT
>CAZKPL010000128.1:0-3832 GCA_964554625.1 uncultured Nitrosomonas sp.
GCCATATGCCGGGATAGTTCCAGTACCAATCTTTCAAACGCACGAGTATAACTTTTATGTTCATCGGTAAACCGTACCTTTACCTGGCGCAATGCCTGGCACTTGGAGCATTCTACCTGCTGTACTGAAAGATCAATATAGACGCCTTTTGACCTATTGGTATCGTTCGAAAGCGGTGAGCCACTTTTTCTCGACAGGATGCGTTGTGACTTCAGCAAACGGGGCATCCTGGACGCCACTCATCTTCTCTGATCGCAATTACAATGACATTTGCTATATAACGGGGGCTTTGATAAAAATAACCTATTATGCCAAAGGCGTGATAAAGCATGCTCGTCGACATTTTGAAAAAGCCTCATGACCAGAGATAGTGGCTATTTCAATCTATCCCTCTCTGCTTTTCCAGCATCTCTTTAATCTACTAGGTACGCAATTTCCGGAAGAACCCAATTTTGGAAGATCGAGAAAATGGCCATGATACTGCAAATGATCATCAGAGGACGTAAGGTACCCGATGCTCTTTGTGAAGCTGCGCAGCCGATACTACAATCCAATTTTGCACTACCTCAGGTATGTGCTTTATACAGGAATAAATGCACAAAAAGGGATGATCTTTTATAAATCTATCCCTTTTTGTGGTCTTACTTTATTTTTATAAATTCATAACACTCTAAATCATTTTTTCTGTTTATTCATGATTGCTACCGGCTGCATCATCACCATGGTGGTGGTGATGGTGGTGGTGATCATGGTCTTCCTTCTCTCCTTTAGGTGCTTGAGGCATAAATTGTGCACCTTGGGTTTCATAGTCCGGGATAGCTATAAATACAGCAACTGAAGTTTCGGGTGTAATTTGAAAGTCACCCTTTCCTTTCATTATATTGGCATAAACTGGCTCCAATGTAACAGATTTCCTCTCTCCATCCTTCCCCACCTGGATATTTGCTTTTCCTTGACCACCACTCGTTGAAATTGGTTTATCTCCATGATCTGTAATATACAGTGTTAATTCACCATCCTTGGCTACTAATTCTAAATGAAAAGGACCAGCCACACGAAGCTGTCCACCGTGAGGCGCTTTAACTGTAGCCAAATATTCATCAGTATGAGCCAAAGCAAAATGTGACATCATCACCATAGCGCTCAATAAAACAAAAGTAACGATTAGTCTTCTCACTCATTTTCTCCTAGATTATTAATTAAAATAAGGATAATTAAAGCCATTACAATTTTACAACATTAGTGCACATGATCGCTGGGTGGTGGAAGAATCATCTTTTCACTATTAAGCTGCACTAGCTGTTGTTTTAGAATATTTATATCGGCCCAGCCACTTTCATCTACATCAGGTATCCACCTCGCACGCAGGTAACCGAAACGATCTATCAAAAACTCAGAGTGCTTTGGGATGATCCCTTCGCCAAGAATATCCGGATGAGTAAGTGTTCTTCGATATAGAATATAACTATTTTTGATCTCCTGAGCGCCTTCCGTCACCACAGGAAAAGGTATATCCCTTGCAATATTCATGACTTCCTGTTGATCAAGATCATTCATTGGGACAGCCAGGATAAATGTATTGAGTTCACGTATCCTGTCATAGACTGCTTTCAGTTCTTGTAAACGATCTTGCGATTCTGGCCATGTAAAGAACACTAGCATGACATTCTTTTCCTGACGAAAATCTTTCAGGTAACCGCTCGAACCGTCATCTGCAAAATACGAAAAAATAGGCGGACCAATAGATGGTTTTTCAGGAACAACCCTCGGACTCAGCAGGCGCGCCTGATAGCCGCGTGACATGGCATGCAAATAATTGACGACATCCCAGCGGTCTTCTTCTGCCAAATTACCAGAAAAACCAGGCATACCTGTTTCTGCAATTCCATACGTTAGCCAATGAAAAAAATCACCGGCGGTATGTCTCGCGGTATGTGGTTCTGTCAGCAAATCGGCAGGTGGTTTTGGCAGCGTCTTGGCAAGTATTCCATTACCCTGGCCCTGAGGGCCATGGCAGGACGTACAGTTCTGAGAGAAAAACACCGATCCATTAGAAATGGAAATAGCATCAAAAGGAACAGGCGTACTTTGATAAGTTTCCGGATAAGCATCCACTGCTAAGGGAGGCAAAGCTATTGCAAGAGAAGCTATGGTCAAAGCAGCCGGAATTCCCACTCGTTTTTTAATTTCCCATTTATTTTTAATACCTAACCACACTGAACCAACCGCCATTATCAATAACGCTACACCACTCCAAAATAAAAGCTGAACATTTGGATCATACCAGGTTGCATCAATTGAAAACCTGAAAGAATAAGGCCAGTTTTCTACCATGGCATGCTTTGCGGGCTTGGTGTTAGCCAAAATGGTCGCAAATAATACCAATAAAATAGCCAGTATAAATTCAATACTTACCCATTTCCTCAGTCGTTGGCTACCGCCTTGGATTCGCTCGACATTACTAGCCTGTATGAACGCAGGCAGCCATCTGGAACGCGCACGATATGCAATAATCAGAATGATTGCCAATAGTGTAAGTTTTATGTTCAACACCCAACCATACGAACTGGCAACCAGCGCATGATAATCCTTCTCTACCATCCGATCAGCAATGATAAGGCCAGTAACCATTATAATCACCATTACCGGCAAAGCTATCGTCGAAAATTTCTTCAAGCTTTCAGTGCTCAACAAATCCAATGGTTTGTCTGGCTCTCTCTTGCTGAATACTATTAATAGAAAAGCAGGCAAAGCCCCAAACCAGATGCCTGCTAAAAGAATATGCAGCGCATAAGTAAATACTGGCATTACGGGCGCCTCCTCTGCTGCAGAATGACTTACCATAGAACCCGCAATCAGTGGCAATGAAGCTGCCACTGCACATAAAATGTAATGCCACCTTACCCTATAGACCTGCCGGATATATAGAGTGATTCCTAGCAAAACTAATGCGAATAGTGCGCGAGCCGCCCACATCTGCCCCATGCGAGTCTGTTGCACTACTTCCAGCCACGCATCAGGCCGCCAGGCATTAGCTGAAATCCCAGTCGCTTCGCCTGTCGTTGTTGCCAGAATGATCAGCAGTCCAATTAGAATAATACCACCTAGCCATGGTAATCCACGTTCCAATCGGATTGCCCACGGACTCTCGAATACAGCTTTCTGTTGCCCAGCTATAGCAAGAAAGATACAGCTGCCAAAAATTATTAGATTAGCTACCAGCTGGGACCAACGCGCAAATGCAGCAACGATCTCAATCATCTTTTTTTACTTTACTCGCAACTGTAAAATTGTACTCAGAATCAACCACATGACCATCTACGGAAAGTACCCGAAACTTTACGGTGTATCGCCCTGATTGCATTTCTGGTAATTCCAACACAATAGACTTTGGATCCTCTGAATGAATCTTTACTTTACTATCTGTAATAGACTTTTTATCGTCATTAAGTACCGAAAGAGACGCATACGCAGGCTCTATTTCTTCATTGAACCAGAGACGAACTTGTGTAGGCGCGGTTGAAAGCACTGCTCGACGAGCAGGCTCCGCCTTAACCAGAGCAGCATGCGCCAATACTTGACTGGCATGCATCAGAGTCATTACCGTTACTATTACAGCTAACGTTAAAAATCGCTTAAAAATTGGTACCGTCCATTTTATTTTCATTTTAAGTACTCCTTTTTATCAGTTCTAACAACTCGAATAACCCAATACTTATTAGATTATCGAATGTAAGCGTAGTTCTAATTTCACTACAGCCACTACTACAAAACAAAAGCTAAGCGGTTTCTGTTTTATTCTTTTTACTGCGGATAAAGAAGAAAGCGCCGG
>CAZKPL010000129.1:0-3762 GCA_964554625.1 uncultured Nitrosomonas sp.
TCCAACATTATTTCAAGCAACCTCTCTGTAAACAACCCTGAGATTTCTTACACATAATTGAAACTCAACCGTTAGCAGCAGAATCAGTACAGCAAATTGAAGAGTTGGAAGATCTAAATGAAGTTATCAAACCAACTCCCGAATTAATTCGCAAAGCGCAGCAGGCTCTGGCTGACGCTGGATTTAATCCTGGAGTAATTGATGGTATAAATGGTCCTAGGACGATGTCTCCCCTAAATTTTTAGGTAGATTTAAAAAATTAGAAACATACAACATTTCCATTCTAGAATCGTTGGTTGCTTTGGTTTATAAAATATACATGCTAGCATATCGGTATTTAGTGGAGTAATAGCAAGTGAAATATTAATTTCATTTCAAAATATTTTTGTACATAGCCATCATTACTCACATTGAGACTTTTTCTTTTCATGAATCATGAAAAGAAAAAATGGCATATAATTAAATTGATTAGAATAAGAAATATTCTGGCCAATCTGTAAATAATCAGTTATCAATTCCTATTTTATCGCAAGATAAAATAGGAAAATTAGTACTAAAAAATAACGGAGAAAATTAAATGGGCATCCCTCTTTTACAAAAATACCGTGTAGGTAGCTATATATTAAAGCAGAAGATTCAAGGTAATAAACGTTATCCTTTGGTACTAATGTTGGAACCTCTGTTTCAATGTAATCTGGCATGCGCAGGTTGCGGCAAGATTGATTATCCAGATGAAACTTTGCGACGTCGAATGAGTGTACAAGATTGCCTAGCAGCCGTCGATGAATGTGGTGCGCCCGTAGTCTCAATCGCTGGCGGGGAACCACTTATTCATAAAGAAATGCCACAGATTGTAGAAGGTATTATCAAACGAAAAAAATTCGTTTATCTGTGTACCAATGCATTGTTACTAGAAGATAAAATGGATGATTATCGTCCATCCCCCTATTTCACTTTCTCTATACATCTCGATGGAAACAAGGAACGTCACGATACATCAGTTTGTCGTGAAGGAGTTTACGACAAAGTAATTCCGGTTATTCAGGAAGCTCTCAAACGCGGCTTCAGGGTTACGGTAAACTGCACGCTCTTTCAGAATGAAACAGCAGAAGAAGTTGCTGAGTTTTTTGATACTGTAACTGAATTAGGAATAGAAGGAATTAATGTATCTCCAGGATTCAGCTATGAGCATGCCCCAAGACAGGATGTTTTTTTACAAAGATCGGTTAGCAAGCGTCTTTTCCGATCGATTTTCCAAGAAGGAAAAAAACGCAAACAACCGTGGAGATTCAATCATTCGAGCCTTTATTTAGATTTTCTCGCAGGCAATCAAAACTACCAATGCACAGCATGGGGCAATCCCACACGCAATCTTTTCGGCTGGCAACGTCCTTGCTATTTATTGGTGGACGAAGGCTATGCAACCAGTTTTCGTCAATTAATGGAGGAAACCAATTGGGATAAATACGGTGTAGGTAATAATCCCAAGTGTGCTAATTGCATGGCTCACTGTGGGTTTGAGCCAACCGCGATCAACGATACGTTCGCTCATCCTATTAAAGCAATGCGCGTAAGCCTTCATGGCCCACGTATTGATGGACCTATGGCGCCAGATCCTTTGCAAACAAATCTAACTTTATCTAAAGTCGATATATCACAGAGAGAATTTCCAGTATCCGTAGTAGTTGAGCAGAAAACGAGTACCTCGACTCCCTCATCAAGCAATCTGAATCGCTCTGATAGATAGCAAGGAATATCTTGCTCTTGATTTTTAATAATAAGGGATAGTGAAGAATAGCGAGTACAGCACTCCCTGTTCTGCATTAACTCAGAAAAGCTTGATTTGTTTACTTAGATAGTATGATGATAGAGCTTGCCATATATATGGCTTTTACAGGTGCTTTTCTTTGGTGGATGATAGTACTCGTTCCTTGGCGACCGTGGAGTACACAAGAGACATTAGAGTCAACTCATAGCGGGAATGTATCCTTAAAAGAAATCACAGTACTCATTCCGGCACGCAATGAAGGACAACTTATCGGAAAAACGCTGAATGCACTGAGTATTCAGGGGCATGACCTTCAAATCATCGTTATAGATGATCAATCGGATGATGATACTGCTGAACAAGCTAATAAATGGGGAGCAACAATACTATCAGGTACTTCCCCGCCCGTTGGCTGGAGCGGGAAACTATGGGCCTTAGAACAAGGCCTAGGCAAAATCAGTACAACCTATACTTTACTGCTTGATGCAGATATTGCATTGGCTCCGGGAACTGTTGCCACTTTACTTAAGAAAGCGCGCGAAGAGAATTTGGCGCTAGTATCCTTAATGGCAACTCCCCCTCTTGGTCGTTTTGTTGAACGATTATTGATGCCAGCCTTTGTATTTTTCTTTAAACTGCTTTACCCCTTCCGACTTGCTAATAAGCCCGGTTGGCGAGTGGCCGCAGCAGCGGGGGGATGTATTCTCGTTGAGACGAATGCCTTGCACCAAATAGGCGCATTCACTAGTCTACACGATGCATTGATCGATGACTGCACTTTAGCTGCTCATATCAAGCATGCTGGTTTGCGTACGTGGACCGGATTGAGCCATTCGGCATGCAGTCATCGCGGTTACGATAGCATAAAAACAATTTGGGATATGGTAGCAAGAACGGCCTATACGCAATTACATTACTCTCTCTTATTGCTTTTTGCATGCACCCTGGTCATGGTAAGCATGTTCTGGTTTGCTCCTTTGGCATCATTACTATTACCTCTCAGTACAATAGGCACTATCACTGGTATACTGACGTGGATTGCCATGATCATTGCGTACATTCCAATTTTACGCTATTACCAATGCTCCTTACTTTGGATACTAGCATTACCTATTATTGGTACTTTATTTCTGCTCATGACATGGACCTCAGCATTCCGCTTCTGGTGTGGTGAGCGGGCCCAATGGAAAAATCGTCGATATGAGACCCCTACTTGAATTTAGAATTATCAGCTATGCCTTCACAACGGCAATTTTATTACTATTCTCTGTCGGAATTAGTGCTCAAGACTTTCAATCTGCTTCCCCAGAAGATGTCATTCATGCCTTACAGGAAACGTTTATTCACGCTATGAAGAAAGGCGATGAGCTAGGTTATCGTGGACGTCTAGAGCTTCTGACACCCGTTATTGATCGTTCGCACGATATCGATACCATCATACGCTCAGCACTAGGAGCCAACTGGAATACATTAAATGAAGATCAGCAACAGAGCATTACCAAAACTTTTCGCAGGCTTAGCATTGCAACTTATGCAGAAAGATTTAATCGTTATAACGGGGAGCAATTTCAAATTATAGAGCAACGTTCATTGCCGCGAGACCAAATATTGGTACGAAGCAAGCTTATTCAGGCGGATAGCAATCCTATAAATTTCGATTATGTATTGCGTCAAAACAAAGAAGGTTGGCAAATTATTAATATTCTAGTTGATGGCGTCAGTGATCTCGCCTTAAAACGAGCCGAATATAATGCTATTCTGAAACGAGATGGCTTTCCTGCGCTGATTGCAATGCTTGAGCAAAAAATTCTTCAAGCAGAGCAGAATTAGTTTTTTTCGGAAAAAATTGCGTACCTTGGATTCAGTTGGTCAGAGCATAATTGGTTTCATGCGGCGCCATAATTTTCAGTTTAAGAAATTCGACATCTCTAAAGCCATAAGCCATTTTATGTAATGTTTTGATCTTGTTGTTGGTGCCTTCTAATAATCCAGTT
>CAZKPL010000130.1:0-3735 GCA_964554625.1 uncultured Nitrosomonas sp.
TCGCGTACTAGCCACATAAATACGAAAAGTACTCCTAAGCTCCTTGGCAGGCTAGAACAATTTGACAGAATGGAAGTTTTGTCAAACTAAGAATCAGGTTATATGAGCGTTTCCGGCTTCGACCGAATTTTTTGTCCTGATAGACTTGACGAAAGTGGTTGGACAGCATTTTTAGTCAAGAGGGCAACCATGCCTGGACAAGCTCGAATTTTGACTTCGAAAGAGATCTTGAGAATACAAAAGTTCTTGCCGACAGCACGAGACAAAACACTGTTTGCCTTGGGGATCTACGCTGGTCTTCGCGTTGGTGAGATCGTGCAGCTGCGCTATGACCAGCTGTACACTGAATCTGGTGGCGTAAGAAGCATTCTAAAAATCAAACGCTCCAAACAGAAGAATACTGTATTTAGCGACATCCCGACCCATCCGAAGCTTAAAGAGACCTTGGTGAAGTATAGAGGCGACCTGGATGGTGGCAAATGGCTGTTTCCCTCCAGTGAGTCTAAGACCGGGCACCTAACCAGAGCACAGGCACACAATATTCTCAAGAACGTCTTTGAAGCATTGGATCTCGACGATGCTTCCACGCATTCGATGCGCCGGACCTGCTTGACGAACATGAGTAGAGCTGGCGTTCCGCTGCGCACGATCCAAGAAATATCAGGGCACTCAAGCTTAAGTGCTTTACAGGCGTATCTAGCTGTGGACCCTGATGATAAGCGTCGCGCCATCAATCTACTGAGGTACTAATGTCATCGAGTAGCCGGGCTGTTTTACCAGAAGAACTAGATCTTGAGCAACTGAGCAAATACTTCGTATTGTCGGCTACGGACCTGATTGAAATTCAGGAATGCCGTGGAGCAGTCAACAAGATTGGTTTCGCACTTCAGCTGTGCTGTCTGCGTTGGTTCGGTTATTTGCTTCTCGATCTCGCACCTGCGCCTCAAACAGTTATTGATACTTTGGCGCGACAGATCGGCATAGACGAACCGATAGACCTTTCGCTCTATCCTCAGAGCAGAAAGACATCGACCAACCATCCTGACCGTATCCGTTCTTATTTGGGCTTCGAAAAGTGCGATGAGCTTCAGCGATTACGGCTGCTCAATCACGTTGCGGAGCGGGTCGTGAATGTGCCTCGCACCATTGATCTGATCGACGTTGCATGCGAGTGGCTATATGAGCACAAGATTGTTCGCCCCGCCACCAGAACGTTGGAAGAGATAATCACCGAAGCCAAAAGCATTGGCATGGACAGAATCTATGGACTCATTAGCGAGTCGCTGACGAGCGAACAGAAGGCAATGATCGATCAGCTTCTTGAAGTAGAGAAGGATGGCAACAATCGATCGCCATTGGAAGAACTGAGAAAAGCAGCCAAGCGAGAATCGACAAGGTCTATGAACGAGCTCACCGCCCGCTTGAAAGAACTGCAGGCATTGGGATGCGAAGTCGACATCATGAAGCAGATTCCCTTGCCTGCCAGGCAATTGCTGTCTTCTTGGGGATACCAGCAAGACGTCTGGTCCTTGCGGCGATTCCCAGCAGCAAAAAAGTACAGCACCGTGGCAGCATTCTTGAATACCGCTCTCACTGAAACAATTGACGCCATCGTGGATATGCACGATCGGCTGATTACTCGCTACCACAATCAAGCCAAAGAAAAGAAAGAAGCGCTCCTCCGCGCGGCCGAAAAAGCGCGTACTGAAGCTATCGAAGCATTCGAAGACCTCGGAATGATTATTCTTGATGAGGACATCGTTGATGTGGAAGTGCGCAAGGAGATATTCAATAAACGCTCAGCTCAGTCATTGAGGGAATTGCTTGAGGACTGCCAGTCCATAAAATTCGGAACTGATGCCCATCTCGATTTTATGAGCACTTTTTACGGAGAGACACGCAAGTACTCGCCGCAAATGCTGCTTACAACGCCATTTCAGTTCAAAGAAAATTCTCCCGTCGGTGCAGCCGTGGCCTATTTGAATAGCGTGAACCAGCAAGGCCGGCGCAAACTCGACAATGCAGCGCCAACAGCGTTTCTATCCAAGCGGTGGCGAAAGCACGTGATCCGAGAAGAGAGGGGCAAGACAGTAATCTCAAGACCGCACTATGAAATTGCTTTGTTCTCGACGATGAATGAGAATATCAAAGCTGGGGAGATTACGGTCTCGAACTCGCGGCGCTGGGGCAATCTTGAAGATCTTTTGATCCCCATTGACGAATGGCACAGTACAAAACACACGCACTATCAAAGGCTGGGACTTCCCCTTGATTCTGTCGAATTCGTCAGCCAGCGACGCCAGGAGCTTGAGGAAGCTACTGCCACCGCCGACAGCGGAGCACCCTCAAACAGGTTGCTCAAAATAGATTCAGAAAAGGGTACTTTTACTTTGTCGCCCTTTGAAGGCGGTGACAAGAAACGTGCTCTTAGAATCAAGGAGCTACGAACCATGGTTCAGAGCGAACTTCCGCGTGTTGATCTGGTACAGATTTTGATCGATCTTGATAAAGCAACTGGTTTTCTGCGTCATTTTATTACGCCAGCGCTGCGCGAGACAAAGCTTCCTCCACACATTCTACGAAGGAACGCAATCGCGGCGTTGATTGCCATCGGTTGCAACATCGGTCCATACAGAATGGCGATGGCCACTCCAGGAATAACGCATGCTGAAATCAGCGCCATGGCTGACTGGTTCTTTACGCCCGACGGACTGAAAGCTGCAGTGATCGACTTGGTGAACTATGGTTTCAATCTTCCCATCACCAAAACCTTTGGCGCAGGTGAAACTTGTTCTGCGGATGGAATGCGTTTCTATTCGCCAGCGAATCTTCTGCGCACTGATTACAGCCCGATCTTGAAAGACCGCGGCATAACAATGGTGACGCATACGGCTGACAATCTTTTGATGTTCCATCAGCAACCAATTCCCTGCAAATTGCGAGAAGCTGCTTACGATCTGGATGGGCTACTGGAACACGGCACTGAGCTTGATCCGAGTCTTTGCTTTACCGACACGCATGGCTACACGGAGTCTGTCCTTGGAGCCGCATCACTATTGGGCTTCCAATTGGCACCGCGTATCAAAGACATCAAGGATAAAACGTTGTACCGTTTCGAGAGGGCTCCATCTTTTCCGCACATGGATCCGATAATCACTGCCACAATAAAGACGAATCTGATCCACACGACCTGGGATGAAGTAGTGCGTGTGATGGCATCGATTCAAATCAGACGTGTTTCTGCATCGCTCACCCTCACTAAGCTAAGTTCCTATTCCCGCCAGAACTCTGTTTATCAGGGCTTGCGAGAAATCGGCCGAATCGACAAAACAAAGCTGATTCTACGTTGTCTGCACGATGAGAACTTTCGCCGGCTACAAACCAAAGAAATAAACAAGGGTGAGCGATCGCACAGCCTGGACCGGTTCCTATTCTTTGGAAAGCAAGGGGCGCTGAGATCGAGGGACTTCTTGGATCAGATACACTCGTTCAGTTGTCTGGCAATTTTGCATAACGCGATTGTTGTCTGGAACCTTGAGCAACTACCGGCCGTGCTCGAACGCCTGAAGAGTCGAGGGCACGGAATCACCGACGAGGACTTGGCTCTAATGAGCCCGCTCCTATGGAAGCATACGAATCCGCTTGGGCACTATGACATAAACCCGGACTGGCTGATGTATCCGACGTAGCCAAGGTGCTTAGGAGTACTTTTCGTGTTTATGTGGGTAGTACGTG
>CAZKPL010000131.1:0-3352 GCA_964554625.1 uncultured Nitrosomonas sp.
ATGGTTAATCTTTGGCTTGATTATAAATCATGTAGTAACTTGTTCAGCGTTTCCTCAGCGCATTCATACAACGATCGGCGACATGACTCCGGTTGAATTTGAAAAAAGACATAACAAAGTGTCCGGTTTTATTTGACTGAAACAGTATAAAACCAACCATCTCGTTTTGTGGAATTCAATGTTTTGTGAGTTCGCGCGCATTGATTGGGATCATCGGATCTGGAATCGGCTGCATGGCGCCTAGTACTTGGGCAAGAGCAAGACAATGCAACATATAAACCGAAAAAACAGCGTCGGAAATACTTTTCTTTCTTACTGCCTGAACTACTATTACTCCTATCCAAACAAATAACTCAGCGACTATCAGCGCAGGGATGGTCTCTATTGGTTCTAAATACATCCCGACTACTGCCAGCATTCCAGCTATTGCATGAAGCATAGGCGCGGCAAAAACCCACCATACTTGCCGTAAACTTAACCACCACCACGAGCGCCCGAGAGCTGTGCGGAGATACATACCGTGAGCGTGCATTCGGCGACTTCGCCACAGTCGACAAAGCATCTGGAAATTGTTTTCGGAATGCCCCGTGTGATACACAGCTATATTCGAAAGTCGGATAAGACGCCATCCTGCGGCCCGTAGACGTGCACCAAGTTCTGCCTCCTCACAGGCCGGCAACCAACGATGCGCAAGATAACCGACAGATTCGATTGCTTTACGGCGATACAGACCGCCACCTCCAAGTTCAGAAACTTCCATTACTTGCTGCTGCATTGTTACAGCGGAATCTCGTCGTTTTTTATCGACTATAGTCTTGATGCTTGTATCAAGCAATCTTCCCGCCACACCAGCTACATCAGAATTTGATTCAAGGTAATTTAGTGCCACTGATAAGAAATCGGGCTGCAATACCATATCACCGTCTAGCACATACAGGTACTCACCATAAGCGTATTGATAACCAAGTTGCACGGCAGCTGCGCACCCACAATCTGCTTTCTGGGAAAACTGAATAACCCGAATAGGGTAGCTTCTTGCAATTTCAATTGTTCTGTCGGTAGAAAGGGAATCGACTAGAATTACCTCGCCACCAACTTTCAGTGTTTCTGTCAGAGCTGCTTCAAGACAATTTGCTATTAAGGCTTCCTCATTAAGTGCTTTGATCAGAACTGAAAGTTTCATTTCTATCTCCCTGCAAATAGATTGAAGACATTGTAGGGGCAGCCCTGCCTTAAATGATAAATTGCATTCATATTATTATTTTCTTTTCCGTTCCTACGATCTGTTGATATTTCGCATAGGTAACCGTAGATATCTACATGTCATGACGATCATACTCTCAAAATTTCTCTTCAGTTTGTTATATAGTGTATAGTGTGTCGCTACTGCCCGATATTGTTTTGGTCGGGCAGTAGCATTCTCCATTCAATACCGGTAGTGATATAAGCCCCTATCATGTCTGTATTACCCTTCAGCGGGTTGCGCCTTCTCAGAATCGCAACCTGAACCCATTTCTTCGTTATCTGTTCCCGTAATCATTTGCTGTCATAGTCCTTGTCCGCAACAAGCGCTTGCGCGTCAGGTAGTCTGGCAATCAAATCAGGTACTGCAGAACGATCATTGACTTCTCTGTCGGTGATTTCAAATTCAACTGGCAAGCTATAGCTATCTACCGCCAGGTGAATCTTTGTGGTATTGCCGCACAGCTTCTACCAATGACCTGTGATTGTTGTCCTGCCGTTCCAGCGTTATGCTGATCGCTTTAACATAGCTCCCATCAATAAATTCCCACTCTCAATCCGGATCCAATAGTCAATGCTTTGAGAATCCTCATCCACTTGCTGTTTAATGACCACGTCTTGAATCTTTTGTAGATGGAATTCTAGCATCCAAACGCTTAGAGTAAGTCTCACCACGGGCAATCAACCCGCTTCGATACAGCTACCTTCTACCATCATACGCAGATTGTGCTCGTTATAAATCGCTTCTTGAAGCAGAGAATCTTCTCTAGCTCCGACCAAAATCCATCACTGAGGATCAATCGGGGCATTGCAAACTCGTTTTGTTGATTATATGGGAACCTCAATATTGCAAGTTTGCCTCTATTCCTGAAATACTTATCTACAAACGTCAACAAACCCTAGTTTTATTTTTCGGGTACTCGAGTTTTTCGTATTGCCAACTCAAGATAAGGTGTAAGTTCAATACTGCTGATTGCGTTAATAATACTAATTACTTTACGAATAATTTTCTTTGCTGCTCCATATTTAGTTTTTTCTGAAATTTGATACCAAAGGTCAATCCGGTTTTTTATTCCAAGTCTTGAAGGATCCATTAAAATAGGCTTATATTCTGATGTGCTCAGAATATTAAGTATTTCTTTAAGACTACCACCTCGTATTCCTTTTCTAAGCAAAGTGGTCCAACTATCTAATGATAGATTTCGTTTTGAAAAGTTTCTAACATAGAGTAGCGCTATATTTTGTGTTAGATAATTAATTAATGGCAATCCGCCTGTAGTGTGTGTTTCGATTGGAAAGTTTTTATTGGGAGTCTCATGGAGAAATAAAATACCACCTGGTTTTAAATGTGTCCATAGTTGAGGCAATAGATTTTGTCTTTCCTTGGGAAGAAGATGTTCGTATACTCCTGTCATAATAATATAGTCAAATTCACCCAAATCATCAGAAATATTCTCAGGATCAGGTGAATGATAGAGCTCTACATTTTGTAGCCCATAAAACTTTACCCTGGCTTTGGCAATGGCTAATAATTCATCTTCAAGTTCAACTCCGATGATTTTCGATGTAGGAAACATACGGCTTAAGCTGCACGAGGATGCACCGCTTCCACACCCAAAGTCCAGTATTCTTGCATCTTCAAATGCTTCTTCATCAATATAACTAAGTAGTTGCCATTTTAGAGCTGCACCTGAGTAATCGGGGGATTCATCTCTTGCAATCTCATCACATAGCCATCCTGGCCCTTTAGCTTTAAATATTTGCTCTATCAACTCAATTGGATAAGCGGTCTCACAGGTATCAAATCTTACAAAAAAATTAGAATCCAGTTTCTGGACAAATATTTTGTTTTTACCTGATCGTAACTTTGTGATGAATACATTAGCTTTCTCATGTTTAAGGATAACTCCTGGTATATTACTATGATTTTTCATCTTATCTCCAATTAATGCTTAAGATCTATAGGCTAGCAGAGCTTATAGATACTGTGAAGTGACTTTTATGAACTCTATGTATAATCCAAGAAACTTAAAGAGGGACCAAATATGAGTATTGATAATCAATTTAATTTGCCGATACTGACTGCTCAGGGCTTACAGATAAATAAAAT
>CAZKPL010000132.1:0-3322 GCA_964554625.1 uncultured Nitrosomonas sp.
GCCGAAACTCTCTCGGCTCAGTGAAAAAAATGTCCGTCAAAATGAGACAACTCCAGTTGCAAAATAAAGTATGTAACTTTTTAGCGTGCACGATGTTTTACAACCTACGCCACAACAAATGGCTGTCGCACTTCAATCTACGAGGATGCAGCAAGGTCAACAAACAATGGCACCTGTACATGACGCACAACATCAAGAAGCTTACCTGGCAGTAGACAGCAGACAGGAGCCGTGGCAATCGCGGCAAGTCCTTGATTCGCATCATGCTCACAATAAGAAGTGCCACCGCGCAACACACGCGCAGGAAACCCGCAACCCTGGCCCTTCTCAATTAGTTTTTACAACCTCGTCAGCTTAGCCCCCTTAAGCGATATACGGAGAGAACCTGTAAGGTTTTACATCACCTCTCACTTTTTCCGGCTTGACACGCTGATAATTCATCGTGTACTTTTTCGATCTTGAAAAGAGAACGATTGGTTTACTTTTATCTGGAGAGGAGAAACAGAATGAGAGATAGCTCTGTTATAAAATTTTGTTCCACATTACCGGTTTTAATGCTAGCAAGTAATCTGTCTTATGCTATGCCGGGTATGCATGGAACTGAAGGCAGCGGTGGAGCGACTGAGGCGCCTGCTGCATCGAAAGACATGGGAGCACCGATCAACTCACCCGGTTCGGAAATAGAAATTACCTACAGTGCAGATGGCAAAACAGCCATTTTTGTGTCAACCCGCAAGGGCAGTATCGAGTCACCCGGCACCCCTTACAATTTTGATATATGGATGGCCCATAATGTGGATGGGGTGTGGCAGGCGCCGGTTCATCTCGGTCCCGACATTGATCCGACTGTAGGGCCAAATATCAATACAGCAGCCTGGGAGTTGGAGCCCAGTTTCTCGGATGATGGCAATGTCATTTATTTCACGAGATATGAACCGGGTAACCTGTTATCGGGCGATCTTTATGTTGTTCAGAAAGTCGATGGGGTATGGCAGTCGGCCAGAAACTGGAATGATGTGCCAGAACTTCCCAGCATCAATACTCCGACTGGTGAGGAGCATTGTCCGATCATTGTTTCTGACAGCCTGATTTATTTCAATTACAGCCAGCCGGGGGTCACACAAGAGAGCGATATCTGGAAAGTCGAGAAAAAAGATGGCGTATGGCAGAAACCAGTGAGCCTGGGAGCAAAAATCAATTCTCCGCAGCGTGACCACATGCACTGGACCGGAGTGTCAAAAGATGGCAAAAGTATGGTTATCACCAGCACACGGATCGATCCGGATTCCCGCGGTGGGCACGATATGTGGATCTCACATCAGGATACCAAGGGAGAGTGGCAGAAACCGATCAATCTCGGTGATGCCATCAATACCGCAGATGAAGAAATGTGCTGGACATTCACGCCTGATGGCAAGAAATTTACCGGCAGCTGGGGACCTCAAAATACATTTGATACCGATATCCGCTGGATAAGCAAAGAGGATATTCCTCTGTTGAAAACATTCGAACCGATCGGCCCTCCACCCAACCTGCTTGTCAACAGCAACAAAGGCTGAATCGAGATTTACGGGGGTACAACACTAAATCAGTTACTGATTTAGTGTTGTACGACTGATTACCTCGAATCCTAAAATGACACCAAGGGGGCTGGAATGAGATCCATAAGGAAAAGTACAGTATTAGTATCGACACTCTTTCACTGGCGTTGACTCAAGTTGCAAGAGCAGATGACGAGGACTCACATACACCCGTGATTGGCGATGTCTACTTCAAAGTGAAGTGCAACGCTACGACACAAGCGAGGTTTAGTGTGGTAGTGGCGTATTATCACTCTTTTCAGTGGCAACGTGCCATTGCAACGGCTGACGACGTACTCAAGGCCGATCCCACTTTGTCAGAAAAAGCAATGACTGAGGGCCGGTATTACTCAATGCCACGCGCAAGGCCGGGCTCAAGGCGCAGCGAGAACGTGACTATGTCGATGCACTCGCAATATTCTTCAAAGGTCTGAACACCGCGAACTATCGAGAAAGGGATGAGGCCTTCGAAAAAGCAATGGCGCAGTTGGCACAACAAAATGCCGACGATACTGAGGCAACCGTATTGTATGCGCTCATCCTCTCGAAGAACTTCGATCCCACTGACAAGACTTATCGCAACCAATTACACACCGCTGAGCTACTCGAACCGATCTTTGCTCGGGAACCCAACCATCCTGGAGTGGCGCATTATCTGATTCACAGCTATGGCTATCCACCGTTGGCCAAGCGTGGAATCGATGTTGCGAGGAAGTACGCGAAAATTGCTCCGGACACGCCTCACTCCTTGCATATGCCATCGCGCATCTTCACCCTCACAGGCTTCTGGCAAGAATCGATCGATACGAACCGCCGTGCGGCCGAGATGGCTGATGACTCGACCGCCCACGACGGACATCATGCATCCGATTACATGGTATATGCCCATCTGTAGTTAGATCAGGATCTCGCAGCGCGAAAAATCATGGAAGAAGAGCAAGCAAGACATGGGATCGACATGCCTGGGGTAGCGTATCCGTACGCTGCCATCCCCGCCCGCACTGGATTCATATAGTGCTGACACGCAGGCCAAACAGGTTTCTTCCTGAATGGGACAAGAGCGAAAACGTCCCTCCCACAAGGTTTCGCTGCGCTGATAGATGCGATTCACATACTGTATCTAACGCTGGCCAGGCACCTTCATCAATTCCCCGGCAGACTCGGTTCGATCGGCGAAGAGCAGCAAATGCACATGATTGGTCATGAGCACATAGGCATGCACCTTGCAACCAGTCTTGCCAGTATATTCGGTCAGTCAATTCAGATAAAAGTGATAGTCCTCTTCGACAAAGAAGCAGGCTTGGCGATTGATAAGGTCTGGCAGAGAATCGTAGTTTGTCTCCTATTTTTCTTTTTTAGTCTATTTTTTTGACTTCAGTTCATGAAGTGCAAAATATTAAACCTGTGCTCACAGCGAGCCGTAACTAGTAACTATTTATTCAGCTTTGTTGCAGAACACGCTATCTCCATCCCGCCGTTAACATAAGAAGGAACAATGCCCACAATCGTGAAACTATGCGACCAAACTGAAAGACAATATGGAAGTTGGAAATGTATTACTGAAAATCCAACTTGGAGCTAGATTTATCATTTACCAAAAATTTAAAAATGAACAAAAATAAAGTTTCAATAGCTGTAATTCTTTTCGCTTCACTCTATTGTCTGTCATTCTCATATCCTGCTTTTGCTTTTACACAAAAAGGCGCAGGAACCATAATTGCAAACGGGGTTCCGATGGGGCA
>CAZKPL010000133.1:0-3317 GCA_964554625.1 uncultured Nitrosomonas sp.
TTCGACAACCGATTGAAGCATTGTTTGCCTGGATTGAAGAAAAGACAGGTATTGAGTGTGTCAGTAAAATTCGTTCTGATAAAGGGCTACGTACCCAACGGGCCGAGCCTAAGCACTTGGGTGTTCGGGTGGCTTTAGCGTAGAGTGATTTTGCCGCCAGCCAATCGTTAGACTGGTTGACCCAGGCAATGAAATCGCGATTGCGGATTCGCTCGAGCCAATGCCAGCCCAGATTTTCAACTTCGCGAAAGAATGGCGTGCGAAATCCAGAATCAGCAACGATGATAGGCGCTACATCGGCTGGTAGCAATGCTTGCAAACTCCTAAGAAATCGCTGCTGTATCCGACGGTTACCCAGTTTCTTAACGGGATGAATTTCTTCGTACAAGGTAATGGAATGCCCTCCCGTAGGGAGGGTCGCTCGTAAGGGGTGATGATGCTGATCTGTCATCAGGGGCGACCAGTCGATAAGGATCAAGGGCATGGGCAGAGATTGCAATAGCCATTGGATCATAACACCATATATCTCCATGCGTTCGGTGTTGAGATGGTAATTGCCGACTAAGCGATCCATACGTTGGATTTTGTGTTTGATATAGGCAGGTCCGGAAAGCGATCGTCCAAGCTGCGTAATCGATACAGAGACTCCTTTTAAACCAGCCTGAACAGCAGCCATCAGAGCTCGGAGACGGGTAGCATGAATGCCGGGAAGTTTTTCTTTCATAAGTTATGCAGCAGATCAATAATCGACATAGATTTATCCTTCCAGGCTATTATTTTAGAAAGAAATTTTATGCTCAGACCAGCTTGATCTTATTTTTATCCGAATTCTATCCAACAATACATTGTTTCTTAATGATGCTTTGTGGGGATACCTCAGGGTACAACCCACTTATCGCTATTCAAATAGCGTTGGCTGGTGAAGCTCATAAAGTATGGGGGGAGTAGTTACCTTGACGCTACTGTTGCAGAACAGGCGATACGTTTTCCAACGGACCTTGTGCTGTTGAATGAAGCGCCTGAATTGAGTGAACGTATGCCTTGATGAACTCCATGCAAAAAGTAATCGAGGCAGAAAAAGAAGCCGCGCACCTATCGCGAGCTTGTCAGATCGGCCTATCCCAGCTTAGTCAAGCTTAAGCGCCTCTCAAACAAAAAACGCCGCGCTGGTATCAGGAAGCGATTGCAATTTTCAGTATTTAGCCCGGGAGGTCCGTGGGGAGTTGAGAATACTTTAGCAACCTGGATTCCTGGCATTAATTAGTATGGTGCATATGATGCAGAAGCATTTTATGCAATATCGTGACCAGCATAGCAAGTTATTTTCCGGAAAGTCGGTTTGCTTACTATACGACAGCCTGGGATGCTATTCAGGTTCTGTTTCTAAATATAATGAAACAAACCGATATGGGATCCGTCAATCCGATTGGGTGGAATGAGATTCCACCGGGTATATGGTCTGAATGGAATGGTGGGATGCTAAGTACATTTAATACGATGGCTATGGCTGGTAACGTTAAGTATTATATTGGGGCAGGAACGTTCCATACGGGCCTAACTGATTTATTCAAGCCAATATCAGGCTATTTTTATTTAGAGAATAGTGCGGTAAATGTTTTTTTAATTGATTGAGTAAAGCGACTGATCACCGATGACAAGAAAGGTAAGCTAAAGAATTTGATATGTGATGGCGATTGCGAAGCGCCCACTATTTTCTATTGAGCCGGTTAAGCTGAAGTTAAAGTGTGAAGTTTTTTATGCAATATATCTTACAATCTTACCTAAGAAGCGTGGAAGGATTTTTAACATATTAGAGAATTACTTCGGTATCTGTATATGTTCGGCTTTGGCGGTCTTCAGTCTGGCTGGCAGTACTCTTGAGTATGAATTATTTTTGTAAAGTATTTTGTGCTAGCTATGACTTATTGGTATCTTCGCTTGCGAAATTAACTTGAGCTATTTTAATACAAGAAAGCCAGAGCCGAGTGAGGGTGAATATCATTGGAGAGCTTTCTGATTGATCTTTGCCGAATTTTATTAATAATGCTAGCTTCCTTATGCTGGCTCAGAAAATAAGGATAAATGGATTTCTTGCTGCATTTAATTAATCCCGCCAGTGTGGCGATTTGGTCTCGCATGTAATTAAGATCCAAATGAAGCAGCACTGCAGGTGCATCAACGCGTTGACAGATACGCTGCTCGCCAATTTGTTGAAATCCCAGCATGCGCTTGTAGAATAGAGCGTGACGAGGATTAATTTCGATAAATGCATCTTCAACGCCGTAAATAAAATATGCATATATATATGCAATATGAAATAAAGAAGCAAATACTTCTTTTGAGCTGGAGTTAGGATTGAAAGCAAGTTTTGACACTTCGCATGCATGCTTGCCTTTATTACGGAAAGAGTCAATCTCTGGCTTATATAGCTGATCAGCGAGCAGACCTTCATTTGAGTCAATGGTCAGCGTTAGTGTTCCTAGAAGTTGTTGCTGTTCGTTGCATGCTTCAAAAGTAAATTGATGAGGATTGTGCGAAAAGATTGAGGTGTTCTCAGTGCAATAGCCGCGAGAAGCGTACATACGCTTGATAAGTGTACTCGTTTTGATTCGTTGTTTAAATGAATTAACTAGATAGATACTGTAGTCATTGCGCTCAAGAAGCATATGGTCTTGCTTGGTGCTTTCATTTTGCTTTTTTTGGGAAAGAATGCTGTTGTCACTTCGATAATGAGGAATAGAGCATTGATTTCTTCTTAGAGAGATTATTTCTAAATTAGATAAGCATAAATTGGAGTGAAGTGTATTGAGTGGATATTTGGCAGAGTAAGGTGTTTTGGCTATTGATTTTAGTATTGTTGTCTGCGTCGTATTCTGCATTAGTATTGCCTCTTGTAATCAAGTCAAAGGGTTATCGAATTGCTTGCTTGGCATTTTTACTGCAACCAGTATTAGTGCTAATAGGCAAATCAATAAAGTAATTATTAAGATGTGATTTGCAATATTATTTATTAATAAATATAGCAATATTCATGCCATATTATTTTTATGTATTATAATCATGAGGCTATAGAATATTTGCGAAAAGAATAAGAGAAAATTGTCGCCAATAACTAACTGAATTTTATGTATATCATATAACTAATTGTTTCTAAAATATTTATTTTGTCTCAAATTAGAGACATATGAAAGTGAATAAAAATAATAATTAATGCATAATATAATTTTGATTCTTTGAGAAATTGCGTACCTTGGATTCAACTGACCAGAACACAATTGGTTTCATGCAGTGCCATAATTTTCAGTTTAAAGAATTCG
>CAZKPL010000134.1:0-3231 GCA_964554625.1 uncultured Nitrosomonas sp.
TTTTTAACTTTCATGAGGTAAAACCAAACCTCATCCTTGGTCCAAGCTTCAATAGGCGTATACACTAAGGATCCAGGAATGCTTGCATTTGGGCTTAATCTATCTCGGTAACGGCCTTTTTCATGTTTCTTCATAATGGCAGCACGATGAGGACTTTCGGCTTTTCTGGTTCCTAAAACAAGAATGGCTTCGCCGCTTGATGAAACAATGCTGTGAATAAAAGTATTAGATGGTTGAATTTTTAAGCGATATGTACACCAACGAAATTTATGACGAGGCGCTGGATATCCTTTCCCGATCAAATTTACCCAAAAAGAATCAGCAACCGTTGGAGTTAGCCTTCGCGGCTCAAATGGAACTTTCTGCTCTGTAGCAGAACGCTTCATCACCTCAAGTGACTTGGTTACCCAACCAGCAACAATTGGATTTTCAACCAGGGTATCAGTAGAAATAACATAAATTGTCTTATGACGTTGTGTTTCTGGAAGTCCTGCTATAGCTGTCCATATAAGTTGAAGTATTGCGGTGGAATCTTTTCCGCCGGAATAACCAATGATCCAAGGTAAATCATCTGCTGTATAAAGATTACGAATCTCTTCTTGAAGAGACTCTATAGCGGCTTGAAATCCCAGGGCATTAAAAGCTGAATAATGGATTTTTGCCGATGGCTCAATTGGAGTTGCTGAATTATATTGAGTGGTATCCTCATTGGTTACTGCATTTATCTTTTGAGCAGATTCAACTTTTGAAGGCAATGACTCATTTTTTTTTGTGTTCTTCATTATTTCAAATTAAGCAGTGCGATCTGTTTTTTTGTTGTGTGCGTTTTCTACTCTTTGCTCTTCTTCAGAGAGATGCAGAGAAAGAGCTTTTTTAATGACATTTGTAGTTAAAATAATGTTAGTGGAAACCTTCGATACCTTTCCACCGATTAAAGCACGACCTTCCCATATTTTAGCATTGCTTCGGGACCAATCTATATTATCAAGGTTATGAAGACGTTTTTTCCAATCTTTTGGATGTGTTTTTAATAACGCGTTGCCAGCTTTTCCGATCGCCTGAAGTGCTATACCATGAGAGTGGATATAACCTTCGCGTATTTCACTGGCTGGTATACGCCCTTCTCTTACCTGTCCCCATGCTGGAAAATGTTCAGCCACAGCCTCCCAATAGTTACGAGCAAGATCGGCATCTTCTATTAGATTACCAGTCGCCATGTCTTCTATAAGATCAGCGCACGCATTATAGAATGCGGAAAGGGTAAATAGTTTACGCGACCGCATGGCTAAAGATGATTTCTCCATGTCTACAATATCTCGAAAAATGTCCGACTTCATGATCACAAGTTTTGCTAATCGGGCCTTGTCACTACGATGATCATATAACAGCCCCAGTGATCGACTGGGGCGAATGGCATGACGGTTTAAATCAGCGAACATTTGTTGACATCGCTCCAGCCCAATATCAAGAAAGAAAACAACCGCAATAGTTTCATGACTTAGTTCAGGGCGTTGATCTAAAGCTTCAATAATAGCGGCCCTTCTGTGTTGTCCATCATTAATAATAAATCTGGCATCCATCGGCACGTGAAGAATTCCTAACTTATCCTGTCCTGGTAGCGGCGAAAAGGTTACTTTAGAGTCAATAGATACGGTTAATGCTGAAAACACATAATCATTTGGATTATCAAGCATATATCCTGATATTTCGGGAATTCGAGCCTTGTTTAAAGTTCGTTGAGCGCGAAGCTCGGGTGGTAATTCATCTTCATCAAAAATTGAGATCTGTCGAAGCATCCTTAGTGACCACATAGCGACAAAATACTCGCGTCTGGCTTGAAGCCCCCGAATCACGGGGAATGTTATTGTAGGCTGTGTATCCATAAGTATCTGTTTATTTGAAAAAATAAGAAATTTAATATATTACATTTCTTACTGGTGTTTCTTACATTTAAATGATATGTTTGTCAATAATTATTTATAATTTAACATACAACAGGAGAAAATATGCCGCCCGTTTATTTGGATTGCAATGCTACTACTCCTTTGGAGCCTGAAGTAAAAGAGATTTTGTTGCACTATCTTGTCAAGGAATTCGGCAACGAAGGTAGTCGTACTCATGAATTTGGTGCTAGAGCAAAGCAGGCTGTACAAAGGGCAAGAGACCAGGTAGCTAAAGTGGTTTTGGCAAAACGTGATGAGGTAATTTTTACAAGTGGTGCAACCGAAAGCAATAATTTAGCCGTTTTGGGTTTGCAAGAAGAAGGGCAAAAAACAGGGAAAAAGCATATCATTACTTCTGCTATAGAGCATAAAGCAATATTGGAACCATTCAAAGTACTAGAGCAGAATGATTTCGAGATAACAATCCTTCCAGTAGAACCAGGCGGTTTTGTTCTCCCAGAAAAGGTGCATATGGCACTTCGTCCAGACACATTGCTTGTCTCAATAATGCATGTTAATAATGAAACTGGTGTGCGTCAACCAATAGATGCTATCGCTAAAGCACTGGAAAATCATCCTGCTTACTTTCATACTGATGCTGCACAGGGATTTGGAAAAGATCTTATACCGCTACGAAATCATAGAATAGATCTTATAAGCATCAGCGGGCATAAAATATATGCACCTAAAGGGATTGGCGCGTTAATCATGCGCCGTCGTGGATATGAATTTCCACCGATTCGGCCACTAGTGTATGGAGGAGGTCAAGAACGCGGATTGAGACCTGGTACCCTTCCTGTCGCGTTGATCGCTGCATTAGGTATTGCAGCCGAAATTTCCGTACGCGACCATAATAAACGTCTTCACGCTTGTCGAAAGATCAAAGAGAAGGCTATAGATGCCTTGACCCCATTTAAACCAAAGCTAACCGGTGACCAGTCTTTAGTAATGGACCACGTTCTCAACCTTTCTTTCCCAGGTATTGACTCTGAAGCCTTTATCGTTGCATTAAAAGATGTTATTTCCATTTCCAATGGTTCAGCTTGCACCTCAAGCAGTTATACACCAAGCCATGTTCTGCGGGCTATGGGCATGAATGATGATGAAGCAAATTCTTGTGTGCGAATAAGTTGGTGTCATATGACATCAGAAATCGATTGGGTAACAGTAGCCAATATGATCCTAGCGATGTATTAATTATATTAATCAAAGTACTTTGTATTATAGTAGCATAACAAATCCATATGGAGACAATTAGCATGAACAAATCAGCCCTTATTGCAGCTCG
>CAZKPL010000135.1:0-3151 GCA_964554625.1 uncultured Nitrosomonas sp.
TATTCCACCGGCTGAATTTGAAATGGCATATTATCGCCAATTAAAGGAGTCAGCTGATGCAGTCTGACCCAAACTAAAAAGTCTCCGGAAAAACCGGGGCGATTCATATTTTAACATTTAACCTGGATCTTTCGTGACATTGGAAGATCCAGGTTGAACTCACGCGATGCTATCTCAAGAAAGATATCTTTACAATTTATTATCAGCTGTCAACTCAAACGTACCAGATTTCTCTCCATTGACGCTGTATTCATAAATCCCAGCTGATAAACCATACACGTTCAGTGGAATGATTTTCTCGAAAGGAATCAAAGCAGGGAAACAAGCCTGCGAACCATCATTGAGAGGTGTATTGACTACGTTAACTACAACCTCGAAGTGATTATCTTCCAGACGCTGGCTGATCCGTCCAGGTACTCTACAGTTATCAGAGAAATTCCCTTTCACTTTCAGAAATACCTGAACAGGCAACGTATCTGTAATAATAACTTCCACACCGTCGCCCTCAACCAGGAAGATTTTGGATACCGGTACTGCCTGGTATTCTACTAATCTCCAGGCATCTACCGTTGGATCATACTGGAACACACCATCCTGAAACAGACCAGCCTGGTCATCGGTATCGACGCGCGGAACAGTCAATATGCCATCCCGATAGACGGGATAGTCGCTTCGAGGCTTGCTTGTATCTAAGAAAACACCTTGCATGCCTTGCTCAACTCTTAGAACGCGTTCATCCTGATGCCATCTCTCGGCTTCTTCTGTACTTATCTCAACGACTATTGCATTGAGCATTTCAAGAATCGTGACAATTTCACCGTTTAACCCCAATATGGCAGCCAATTCATCTTTATCTTGCCCTGAAGTCGGTTGACCAAATGGTACTTTACCCTTATTCTCTGGATTAGGTGGATCGATTACTCCGGCACTCTCTTTGAAGGTAATGATATAGGAGTTTTCTATCGGTATTTGTGAAAACACAGAATTTAGTGGCAGAAAAATAGTGAAAACAGCTATCAAAAAATTTCTGAATAAGAACATTTTATTATTTCCTTCTAATTATTAATCTTGCTTACCACTGCTGCCAGATGAATTTAGAAGTTGCCCCGGTCAGGGGTGTGCCATCTGTATTAGTCACGGTACCCAATGCCCCGGTATCTCTCAGTGCTTGATAAAGCGATGCAGCAGTAGGAGCGGTATCGCATAATGTTCCGGCTGCTTGGCATGCAATAGCGAACATGCCTGCAATATAAGGTGCCGAGAAAGACGTTCCATTGGCAGTAACTGGGGTGCCATTTTGATTTATTAAGCTAACTGCTTGTCCTGGAGCAAATGTGGAAATATTCCAGCCTGTTCTAGAGAAATTCGCTTTCGCATCTTGGCCATAAGAAGCAATACGGAGATTATTCGTTGCCCCCACTACAAAAGCTTCAGGAATACGAGTGGGTGAATAATTAGCGGTATTACAACCATCATTTCCGGCTGCTACGACAACTATAAGGCCAGCATTGTATGCACTCTTAATTGAATTTTCCCAAGATGTATCAATAAGTGGTACGCTGCAATTAATAGGGTTAGTCTGGAAACCGACACTTAAATTAATAATACTGCCACGAGGAGCATTCGCTGTTAACCAGTCCAATGCAATTATAATGGCTGGAATTGATGGCGCATTAGTTACGTTATCTGAGATTTTCCCTATGACAACTGTTGCACCTTTTGCCACACCTTTTATATTTCCGGCTGCTGCACTCGCTACCATAGTTCCATGGCCAATCAAATCTGCGCCGTTCCCCCCATTCCAATCCCAAAGAACAGAAGCGCGACCACCAAATTCAGCAGCCACTGCAGGATTAGATAGTGTCAGTCCTGAATCTAATATATAAATAGTCCTGCCCGCACCACTGCTTGTATAGGTATAAGTATTATCAAGAAGAGGTGTTGCTTCATCTAATCGATCAAGTGCCCATCCGGGATTGCTTTGAGTTGCTGTCCATGTACCCCACAAGCCAGGATCAACTCTTAGCACACGCTCATCATATTGTAGTCTATGTGCTTCTTCTGCACTTGTTTCGATGACTATTCCATTGTTTACTTCGAGTATAGCAATAATTTTACCTTTTAAATTCAACGCACCGACAACCTCTTCTTTACTTTGCCCTGAGGTAGGCTCTCCAAACGGAACTTTGCCTTTTCTTGAGTAGTCAGGAAAAGCGATGATAGGGTCTTCAAAATCGCTTCTTTCCTTAAAGGTTACGATATAAATACCCTCTATAATTTTTGTCTCGGTTGATGGAAATGTTGGTGATACATCTTCATCAGATGAAGCAAATGTTTGAATGGATAAAGCAAGAAAAAAACAGCTTAAAATAAATCTAACAACTGACAGTTGATAATTTGGTATAGCTTTCCTTTTCATACATGTGTTCCTTTTTTATAAACTGTTTTTTTGCTCTTATATCTATCAGCGTTGCGCTATAGATAAGTGGTACAAGAATTTTTTAATATACGCAGCGTACAGGAAACTGATACATGCCCATCGTTTTATCAACGCGACAAATTGCTGCAGGGTAATAAAGAAATAGTTGATGGTTCTATCATTTCTTCATTACGATCACACTATCCATTGCTGCCCATTCATTCTTCAAGTACTTTTGCAGTTATATCGCATAGATTCCTCCTACCTTAGTTGGTTAAATGAAAATGCTATAAGTATCTATTTATCATGCTATTGACATTAGTGTCAATGGGGACATTTCTTTTATTTATTAACCACTTAAACAACATGGTCAACGATGATCGCTAGAATTAGTAACTCACCTAGAAGTGCTTCATTATTAGTTCTATTACATATCAGAGATGGTGGATAGGGAGGTGTGTGCGCACCGATCGTAACGCATAGTGATTCCGCACCAGCTTTTAAGTTTTCCGAACATGTTTCCGATTTTATCGACGCTGTTTCTAGAGCGGTTTGTCATACGGGATCGGGTTTTTACAGTTCTTTTTCAGCGGAATGCAGAGCGTTATGCTTTTTTATAAGAGCCTGTTCACGATCATGTGAATGTCGTAGACTTTGGAGATAAGGAAGAGATACCCAAGCGACATTAGCCGAGAGGCATTTGAAGATGTTCGGCCTCTGTTGGAGAGTGTG
>CAZKPL010000136.1:0-3145 GCA_964554625.1 uncultured Nitrosomonas sp.
GCCATCGCGTGTGGATATCTCTGGCTATCTATGTGAAATGTCAACAGACCCTAAGCGATAACAATCTTTAACACTTTTCACTTATGCCATAGAGTGACCGTATCGTTTATTCAGCATGTGGTGAGATGAGCATTAATGGCTAGCGCAAACTTATCCGTCTTCAAAGTCAATATAATCCCTCATAAAATGCAATCATCAAATTGTGATTGTTTTTTCGAATAGTATCCTGATGCGTATATCCAGAGCAACTAAACGCAGAGTGAAAAAGATTGGCTTACCCGCCGAGACTTTGCTATACACAGGGGAGAGGGTAAAAAATGGCATCAATATCACACTCATAGACTATGACGCGCAGAGCTTCGATGAACGCACGCTAAAGCAAGTAGATGAGTGCTTGCCCTACAAATTTAAACCTACTATTACATGGATCAATGTGGATGGCGTGCATGATCCGGCTATACTTGAAAGATTAGGTGAAAGTTTTGGCATTCATCGTCTCGTTACTGAAGATTTGATGAGCATCGTACAGCGGCCCAAATGTGAAGATTTTGGCGATTATCTATTTGTCGTTCTCAAGATGCTTTCTTATGACGAGATGGAAAACAGAGTTGTTTCAGAGCAGATTAGTCTTATTCTTGGGCAGAAATTCCTATTGTCGTTTCAGGAGAATCTCAACAGAGATATTTTTCACTTAACTCGTGATTATCTACGTGCTGGCAAAGGAAAAATAAGAAAAATGGGTGCTGACTATCTTGCTTACTCGCTGCTAGATGCTTTAGTCGATAATTATTTTGTCATTCTCGAAAAACTGGGCGACCAGATCGATTTGCTGGAGGAGGAATTGATGACTCAGCCCGGCAAGATTGTTATCGAGCAGCTTTATCAGTTAAAGCAAGAGCTGCTGTTTCTGCATAAGGCAGTATGGCCGTTGCGCGAAGCTATCTCGTCTTTAGTGCGACGGGAGTCACCATTGATTCATGAAGCAACCACCCCCTATTTACGCGATGTATATGATCATGTCGTGCAAGTTGTTGACAGTGTTGAGATTTATCGGGATATGCTTACAACCATGCTTGATCTGTATATCTCGAATGTCAGTTATCGAACGAACGAAATCATGAAAGTATTAACGATTATCGCTACCATCTTCATGCCACTAACCTTTCTAGCCGGTGTTTATGGCATGAACTTTAAACATATGCCTGAGCTTGAATGGCAATATGGCTATCTGCTGGTGTGGGTAATCATGATCGGGTTGGGTGTGATTATGACCGTCTACTTTAGGAAAAAGAAGTGGATATAGTTTTGCAAGAGTTGTACCAGAAACGGTAAAGCTGAAGGAGTTTACCAAGATCGCATTTCTTAGAGTCTGTCTTTTAAGCAGGAGAACCAAGAAGGCCAGATGTATAAACTACAAAATAGTGTTGAGTTTTTGCTCGGCATTTTTCCAGCCAGGCAAAAAAGTGTGAAACTTGCTCCGTCTGGTAATCTGCACCTTGGCTCCGAATAGCTCTTCTACTGCCTTGGCAAAGGGTTAGCCTTGGTATCATCCGCCATCCACTATCAGCTAGAATGAATGCGTTGCACTTGCCGCAATTCCACTGCACAGCGTCTGAGTGCAAGAAGAGCATCCTTACGATCCATTATATCAGCGGTTGTGATGACAATCACATGGGGAAGTCCTTTTGGGTATCGACCGAGATGTGGAGATTGATTCCCGACATCTTCTTTCCTGCATCGTAGTCCTTCGCATGAGCGCTATCTGCGTTTTTTTACACTTCGTGTGTCGACGATCAAAAAGCTCGTCAAGGATTTGCGCCCCTGTTGGGTACGGGTCACACCAACTATATTTTTTAAAGCCCGTTCCAGAGTATTTCCGCCATCTGGACCAAGCTCACTTCACTTGGAATTTCCCATCTGCTTGAGCATCAAAAATCCAACCATCAATCGAATTGGCTTAGTCGCTACACTAGTCGATTTCGTGTAATGAGTGGAGAACGCTTCATCAAGTTCATACCCCGGTATAGCCTATGCAAGCTTCAGCAACAAATCATGAGAATCGAGTTGCATTAACAGATCTGCTGCCAAACAAATTCGGTTGATGAATCGTATCGCTAGATCCGAGCATTTTAAATCACTATTTCGACCAGAAAACACATAAGTATTTTAATATCTCCGGTGGGCAAGATCATTGCAAAATATAATATTATTTCTTAATATCAAATGGTTGTGTGTATTCCTGGGATGACTAGCTATCTCAGTAATGTAAGTTTCTTCACAAAATCTAATATTTGTTGGTGCTATTATCGGCATTCAGACAATCACTGACTGAAAAGAAAGGGGTATCCATGGCTATGATGGGGGAATCACCGGTATTCTTGAAATGCTTCGGCATACTGAGAAAATGACGCGTTGTGATATACCAGTCTTAATCCGGAGTGAAGCAGGCACAGGAAAGGAATTGATGGTCCGAGCCATTCACTAGTGATTGTTTGTTGTACTAGTGCGAATTTAGCCAAATTGGCAAAGGAGGGTTTGTTCCGCCGTGGTTTCTCATTTTGTCTCAAAATTATGAATCTCAAGTTGTTGTCGCTGCGGAAGCATCAGGGTGACGCGATACTGTTGACAAATCATTTTCTGCAGGTATGCACGAAACAATTTGGCTATGATGGCAAGAAGCTGCATCCCGATATGCTTAAACGGTGTGGCAGAATTGATCAGTGGCAATCTGCTCTCATCCGTAAAGTTTTCAATTAGGCTAAAAGCCATGTAATCGCTCCATTTGGAAATACTATCTCTCTGAAGCTTAGCCACAGCATAAAATATAACTAAGATAGCAAAATTAGCCGGTAAGGAATAGTTAAGGATTTAGCGAATTACTGAAAAAATACGGAATAGATAAGAACCTTTATTACTACTAGCCGTATTTTCATCTTTTCCCTCCTGATTGGGCATCTCAAAAATTTTTGTAGTCGATTTTTGGATGCCCAAATTTTTTTCCGGTATTTAGACTCAGATTTTCCATTACGAGTTTAATTATATGATTCTTAATAATATTTCAAATAATGACTATTAGAGTAATTTATTGATTAACGTGAGTTCGGCGTAAGAAAAGCAGCAAAAAGAACCTGAATTCCTTATTATG
>CAZKPL010000137.1:0-3013 GCA_964554625.1 uncultured Nitrosomonas sp.
CAGGTGATGAATAGTCAATAACCCCCGCACGTTGCGCAAAGCTATTTTCAGCTAAGCGGGATTGCAGTGCTTCATAACTATATAATCCTCTTCGGGGATCTAGTAAAAACTCCGGAGTTCCGCCCAGTAGAAATCCAAGATATTCAGCTGACCCTTGCAAGCAATCATTGAGTATCCGTAAAATCTGCTCATAGTTAGATGTACGTGCTTGTGTGCTGCTCAATTTATAAAGATTGACCATCTCATCCAGATTAACGAGTAAGCCTTCATAGCCAGCCTGACGCACAAATAGACTCATAAGTTTTAATGCATCATAAAACGATTTATCCGAAATAATCGTTCTGACATCAAGATCCCTTCGAGCATCAGTCTTAGTGGTGTATTCAGCCCGCAGCCAACGAATAGCATTTGATTTTAGCTCTTCATTGTCCTGCTCATGACCGTTCCAGTAAGCATCAATGACTTTTGCAAAATCATATCCGCCAACCAGTTCAGATAAAGAGGCTAATTTTTGATGTATTACTGTTGAAACATCGGTGTTCTTGTCATCTGCTTCTTTACGAGCTTGAGTCACAAACCGTTCTACAACACTGGCTAATGCATTTCCATCCGGCTTATTACGGGTTGCAAGATTCCTCATTAGTTCGGAATAAAGATTTCGTGCCTGACCTGAAGAAGCGTGTACACGTCGATCCGGTGAGAGATCCGCATTGACCGTAACCAGTTTCTTTTCAAGGGCAATAGAACGTACTACGCTCAGGAAAAATGTTTTCCCTGAGCCATAATCACCAATGATTAGTCTGAATGCTGCACCACCTTCAGAGATTCTTTCAATGTCCTTATACAACGCTTTAACTTCATTACTTCTACCTACCTGAATATGCTGAATCCCAATCTTGGGAGTCACGCCTGATTTCAGTGATTGAATGATTGCGTCACGTTCTTTTAACCGGATACGTTTTTCCATAAGTTTAACCTTCTATTTCTTCTACGATTTCCTGATCGACATAAATTGCGTCACCATCCTCTTCAAGTACAGCTGCATCCAATTTATCAAACGACCAGTCATTAATAGTTTCCAATGCTCCGCTAACCATCAGACCTAAATCACGGCACAGTGCTTCCACTTCTTCACGAGTCCATTTATCTTTTCGTATCAGGCTTTCAAACAAACTATAATGCTGTTTATCAATTCCGATTTCTTCCTCTGTATTAGTACTATCCGTAGTTGAGTCATCGGATTCACTTATAGGTTCGTCCTCCACAAATATTGCGCCCAACATGCTTTGTACATCTTTAGTTTCTGATTCATGAATCGCTAGGATACTTTCATCCAACTGGAACGAAGTAGGAGCTGACGAAGTGGTTTCTGATTGAGAGCTTGAAGGTCGTAAACCAGCTTTACTTGATGACATTCCATGAATGTCTCCGGTAACAAGGGCTTTATCAAGACCTAGCAAGGTATAGAGTTTTTCAAGTTGTTTGATTTCTTCTGGATCAATTTTTCCATCGGCCATCGCCACACCGACAAGTATGCGGCTAACCGCTGCTTTTTCTGTTTCACCTAATGTTTCCAGTCTAGCCTTCAAGCCTGTGATATTTGAAAGTGTATTAAGTCTCCAAACTAAGTAGGCGTGTAGTGATTGTTTTTCCGTAGGTGATAGGTTGGTATCGTGGTCAATGAGCTGAGTTAATAAATTTAATTCCGCCTGATCGACATGAGAATCAATTGTGGCAACCATTGCCCCTAGACGGAGCGCCATGCCCATTTCACTATAAGCCTTGGATGGCTCAAAGTATTTGCCGTGTCCTTCAGGAAATAGAACCAGCTTTCCATCTGCGCTCGTCTTAGCATGATGGTAACGAGTATCAGGAGCTATGCCATAACCCGCTTTTTGAGCAAGGTTCTGAATTAAATCAGCTTCCTTTTTATTGATCTTGGAAGGCAAAGGTGATTTGGTATATGTCCAGAATTCCTCAACATCAACCAGCCCTTTTTTTGTTGAAATAGCATCATCTGCCCATTTCTTAAATTCACCTAATCCTGTCGTAGCTCCTAAATCACTGATTTCGTCAGGCAATAACAATACGGCTTCAATGTCTGTCCGTGAAGCATCCGGTTTGGCGAGATACCTGCTATAAGCATCTAGTTCTGCTGTACATTCATCTGCAATTGCAATTAGCTTATTTACAGGACCTTTTAAATTACTTGGATCGGGAAGATCCTGTTGAGGCAAGGATATACCACGTAGAGAGGAGCTAGCGGGATGATACTCAATCCTTAACCGTGTTTTATTGGGTTTGACAACAATGCCGTCACCATATTTTTTACTATAGAGGAGTGTAAACATCTGGCTGAACTCATAGCCACAACGCCGTGCCGGTTTCTTTAGATTATAATCTGGATAAAACCGAATCCAAGCCAATGCCAGTTCGGCGGGAATGGGCTTCTCATCATTTACCGTAGTGGCAAGTCGATGTTTAAATAATAGCGAATCTCTTTGAGGTACTTTTTCCAATTCTGGATGTGATACTACGTGAGGACGTAGTACACACATGATTTCCAATAGACGTGTTGCATAATTTGAAAAGGAGCGACTGCCTCCGTAAATGCCTTTTAATCGTAGTACTTCGTCAAATAATGATTTGAATTCAGCATCATCCACTGCCTGTTTAATTGAATCAACGGTAATTCGCCTTTCAAGGCCATAGAAATAAATAAACACATACCCCAAGGGTGTGCCTGGATCATTTCTATTACCGGATAGCCAACTAAGGAAAGCTCCACGCCCTTTAGGTGTGAGCGATATAAATTTAGGCCAATAGCCTAAACTTTCATCTTCAAATGTGGAAGGTTTGTTTTCAATTTTTAGCGAATCATCAACTAATGAGGCTTCAGCTCCATACCCGTCTAATGAACTGAGCTTGCCACCATAATAAAAATTTCCCCCAGTAAAAGTTTGTCCCTTTATGGTGATAGATTCACCGGATTTTATCCATTGCCCTGGCGTTT
>CAZKPL010000138.1:0-2857 GCA_964554625.1 uncultured Nitrosomonas sp.
ACAAGGGACAGCAAGGTCATACCGCTGTCACGTTTCTGTCACGTTGAGAACGCGGCCAAAAAGGGCGAGTCCAGCAAAGCCTTGAAATATATGGCTCCCCGACCAGGGCTCGAACCTGGGACCTGCGGATTAACAGTCCGTCGCTCTACCGACTGAGCTATCAGGGAATATAAGATAAGATATAAGTAACCTATATATTAACGTTTTGAATGCTATTGGTCAACTTTTAGCGTAGCCCAATGTAGATCAATGTAGATAACAAATAAACTGTCCGGACTTGTAGCAAATGATCTATCCGGTTTATATGGAATCCAGGGAGGATTTCAGATGACTGGCTACAGAAGATCAGGAAGATGGGATTTGAAGAAGCGTATGAAGGTTACAGAAAAAGGAATCTTACGCAATCAGAAGCGGCATTGTTGCTTGGGGTATGCGATCGCACATTCCTGCGCTATATGAAACGCTATGATGAGGGTGGTTTGGATGCGTTATTAGATGAGCGTCTTGTGCGGGTATCACACCGGCGAGCAGTGGTAGATGAAGTCATACAGTTAGTGGAGCACTATCGCAATCGCCACATAGGTTGGAATACCAGGCAACTTTTACGCCTGGTATCGTTCTGACGGCGGTAATCGCAGTCATACATGGGTTAAAAAAGCCGACTACAGGAAGCCGGGTTGATTGAACATACCAGGAAGCGAGGCACGCACCGCAAGAAGCGTGAGCGGTCTCCTTTAATTGGCATGGTGATTCATCAAGATGGCAGTACGCATGAATGGGTTTTGGGGCAGGAATGGGTTTTGATTGTCACGATGGATGATGCTACCAGTGAGCACTACTCAATGTTTTTCGTTGAGGAAGAAGGCACGATGAGCAGCTTCCAGGGTGTACAGGAAGTCATCGAGAAACATGGATTGTTTGCTTCATTTTACTCTGAATCGTGGCAGTCACTACTGGTACACGCCACAAGCAGGCGGTAAGGTCGACAAACAGAATCTCACTCAATTTGGGCAGGCCATGAAACGATTAGGAATCGAGATGATCGCAGCCTATTCACTAGAAGCACGCGAGCGCGAGTTGCCACATGTTTCGCACGCACCAGCTAACGCTTGCCTAAAGAGCTGGCGTTAGCTGGTCGTTGAAAAACTCGGTGCTTTCAGTTTGAAATCCCGTTTTTAAAGGACTACAAGTATTTTTGCGGTTTTTTGAAGCTTGAATTCTAAAGTGACTCATTTTTTTGAGCAATTTTTGTTACAAATTTTCTTTAATTCCTGATTCTTTGCCATTACCCGCACGCTTTTGGCGGATTCTGGGCGTATTATCTCTATGTGTGAGAACCTGGCCGCCAACCCGTCAGGCTCCCAATGCGTACCAAATTATAAATGACTGCAACGAATCGGAACTGTCCGCTGTTTTTTTCTTGCCCGATCAGCTTCAGCTGGCGCATTCCACCCACTGTCTTCATCCAGCCAAATACTTCTTCGATTCGCTTGCGAATCTTCAGGCTGATCGCATAACCTGCACTCTGACAAATGCCATCCGGCACCGCACTACCTTTGCGTTTGGCAGTCACGTGGGGGATAATGCCCAACTCCTGTACTGCCTTGATGTGTGCCTGCGTATCATAGCCGCGATCTTCTCCTGCTGTAGCTCCTGATTTGGCACTAACTTGCAGCAGCTTGAAGGACTCTTCCCGCTCGGCTGTCTCCGTCGCCGCTGATACACTTACCTCTACCACTAGACCATTACGATTCTCCATCAGTACACGGCCCATATAGCAGAGACGGCTGGCATCACCATCGCTCTTGCGCGCCAGGCGAGCACCCGGATCAATCGTAGATTCATGGGTGGCATTGCTGCGCTTTTCTCCTCTGAAGCCATAACTTGAATTGCGAGTGTTGTCGTCCGGCGGATTGCTGTCTCCGTCTTTGCGCACAAAGCTTTTGTGCGATGCCCATGCATCCAGTAGGGGGCCATCAATGCTGAAATGCTCGTCACTGCTCAGTTCTGGCACGATGCCAGTTCCCTGACTTCCGCAAAAAAATGACCCACCATCTTATTATCCAGCAAACGATCGCAGTTTTGCGTAAAAGTGCTGCGATCCCATACTGCCTCGTCTATATCCAGCCCAACAAACCACCGGTACAGCAGGTTGTATTTAATGTACTCAATCAGCTGCCGATCCATCCCCTTGAATGTGAATTAAGAGCTGAAATAGAAGCCAGTTCATCAATAACGTTACACTGTTGAGGAAGACATCACCCAACCTCAATAAATCAAAGTAACGAATGATCTGACCGTCTTGACGCCGGTTAAAAAAACAAAAAGGGCAACACTATCTGGAGCCACAGGATCAATGGTTGTCTATAGCAGTTTCTCGCGTTCGACGACCGATTGAAGCATTATTTGCCTGAATTGAAGAAAAGACAGGTATTGAATGCGCCAGTAAAATTCGTTCTGATAAAGGGCTTATGGTGCATGTATTCGGAAAGCTGGCTGCGGCTCTGTTTTTCTGGAATTTCTTACAAGCTGGCTCTTAATTCACATTTGAGGGTAGGCATATCCTCCAGCCATCGGCGCCACCATTGAGCATGAGCACAAGTGGGGCTACATAGGCTGTCGCTTCATAGCCGTTCCCGCCCCCAGGCTTCGGCATCTCTTGCCATAGTCACTGCTTAAATCCCAGACCATGAACAAATTCGCCAAATAGCACTAATCCGGCATTTACTGTCAATGGCTCATCCGTCGCCTCTACCTTGAACGGAAGCCCGCTTGTGCCAAAACTCTCATCGCCCTCCCCTTCATCACACCCAATAGGTGAAAGTTTCAATGGCCTTAATTCCACCGAATCGCTTGT
>CAZKPL010000139.1:0-2810 GCA_964554625.1 uncultured Nitrosomonas sp.
GGGATGCTGCAGTGTTTTTTTTATAGCTGATGTTCATGCGCCGCAGCGCGTGGCCGATGCCTTTTCCGCTTACACCCGGTTCAGAGCGACTATCCGGCCGATCAGCAAGTTAATGACAAAAGCCTTCAAGCCATCACCATATTGTAACGGGCCGTGCATTGGTGGGAAGACGCCTTTTACCGTGGCACCACAGTGCTGGGCAGTGTTTGATTTCAGCATCCACATGATCAATGACTTTTTCAAATACAATATCGATTCCAGTTCGCCTTTCAAGATCGATACAAGGAACGCCACTCAGGTCTTGTGCGCAGACCTCGCAGGCGAGAACTTGAGAAATCGTAACGGTTTCATTAACGCGAGTGTTGCTGGCCTGGTCTTTGTTCTCACTTTTGCCTTTGCCGTTATTTCCAGGATGACTTAACGCTGATTCAGCTTTCGACGTTTGCGAAGAGGGTTGGCTGGAATTGCTACTGTCTTTTTTGGTGTTGCGCTCAAGGAAAATAGCCACGATCAGCTCGACGATCATAAACAGGCTGTTCATGATCGGCTGGCTTTCAGAAGATTACTTGCCTTCAGAGCCAAGACGATCAAAGTCTGCTTTTAAACGGCTGACTTCGTCTCTAACCAAAGTTTTATCCAGGCTCGCCACGTTGATGTCAATGGGTTATTATCGATAACTCCATCATAAAACCGCTTTTTTCGGCGTTCCGTAAGCCAATCCGTGAGTCTAAAATAGACTCACCCAGAAAAAACAGCAAAACCACACTGAGAATGGCTCATCGCTGGATCCAAGGTGACTATCGTGGGAATTTATCAGTGTGGCACAAAATTGAATTTTTCTCGCCTAAAATCCTGTCAAGTCTTTTTAAATAGTTGGGGGAGCGAGTAGTTACAAAAAACAATGAAGATAAATCTCAATAACTCCCCCATTGTTATCTCAAACCAGTCTCCGCCGAATTAACAGCCCAGCGCTCTATTTTTATGCATACGCAGAGAGGAAGCATCTGAATAAATGAATAATTCATTCATAACTGCCCTCGTTTACTCGGGTAATTTCCTGCAAGCTATTTCCCAGAGGGTTTTCGCAACACTTCCAGGTGATATTGACTCCCAGTCATCTGGATCACTATTCGAATAAACTACCTGCCCTTCCCCCACGTTCGAACTGAACAAAGTGATTGCAAGCAATCTCGCCCGCTCTCGTTTGCAGTCATACTCTTTTTGATATTTTGAAGATAAGAACTCAATTCCACTGAATTCTTTCACCTTCTTAAAGTCCCCCAGTGACCACATCTTAACTTTATCTTCTGTTTTCTGAATGGTGTCAAAATCAGTATATATTGCTGCTGAACCATCAGCACTTTCATCCACTAAAGACCAGTCAGCCATCACGGTATTAGTTACTATGGTTAGTGCAAAGGTTAACAATATTTTTGTCATGTGTATTTGATTTTTTAGAGGTGCCTTTAGCTGAACAATATCATAGCAATTTTTGAAAATGGATTCTGACGCTGCTATATGGTAACTTTCAAATGCTGAGGATCATTCAAGGAGGCGCTATGGCAAGCTACAACTGGAAGGATTATGCAGGCGAAGACCTGTGGCATCGTTACGAGAAAGCGCCGCTCTCTCGGCCTGCGCGCGATTCGATGTGGCAGGCCAAAGCGCTGGCCGCGGACTACATCGGACGTGCCAGCGAGCTTGCACACGAATACGGTCGAGAACCACCCGATCAGCTCGAACTGGCACTCGATCTACTACTCCACGCCCGAGCCGATGCCGAGAAATCAATTTTTGCTGAACTTTTCCAGGGCAAACAATCCTTCGACGGTCTGGTGGCGCTCCGCCGCGCAGCTAATTGGGGAAGCCAGGATGTCGACATAGCATCTGCGGTCGCCTGTCCCCGGCTTTTCATATCGCACCGGCAGATAGATTACCCGTTGGCTCTGCGTATCGCCCGCCTGGCTGTCGACGAAGGTATCGAGATTTGGCTTGATGTTATCGACCCCACTCTGACCTGGCTCAATACTGTCGGGAAAAAGCACTTTACCCGCCGCCAGGAGCAGCTCCTAACCGCCGTAATAATCGAGATGGCGCTCCTGCATTCTTCGCACGTTATGGCGGTCATGACCGGAAACTCGATTGGTTCGGGGTGGATCGGGTATGAATATGGTCGCATCAAGGATTCGAGCCTTTATTCCCTGCAAGCTGGTTGCTGGATTCATCCTTCGCTAGGGGCAACACCTTGGGAGTATCTACTACTCGGGGTCAGCACCCGCGACGAAAACAGTATTAAGGGCTGGTTTCGCAACGAACTTACAGCGTGGCGTCGCAAGTATGGCAGCGCGTCTTGTCAGGATGTTACAAAGAACGATTGGCATCAAGAGTGGGGCGATCCACCGCTACTCCCCAAAAGCTGATCACCCTGCCATGCGCAAAGTAGTCTTTTCAAGCAGAGCCCGACAATTCTAATAATTCTCGACAATGCACTTTTCATAGAAAACCACTCAAAGACTCCACTTTATTGAGTGATGATCATTTCTGGTAATGACAGGAAAAGGAAGTAAAGTAGCCTGTTGGTAAAGGTCACGTCGGTTAAATTACCGATGGAAAGTAAACACATCTGAGATCAGATTACAGTACATCCAGAATATCAAATAGGAAGTAAACCATTAATCCGGCGCTCACACCACTGTGCTTATCAGGCACGCTCGGAAATATCTTTATGAAACAATTAGCTATACATAGATGTCTTCCCGACCAGGGCTCGAACCTGGGACCTGCGGATTAACAGGCGCTATAACTAACTG
>CAZKPL010000140.1:0-2714 GCA_964554625.1 uncultured Nitrosomonas sp.
GGTGGTTTTCTGTCTCCCTCGCTACGCTCGCTCGACTGGCTAAAGCCTTAATAAAAACAGGAATCGCAACTTGTTTGTTACGATTCCTGCATAAACTTTTCGTCAGTCAGCTATTTGATCGTTACTGTCTTCTTACTGACTGCAATGGACCAAACAACTGCGGCCATTAGCGCAGCGACGACCAGCCAACCGACAACTCCAAGATCCTGGATACGAACGATCACAGGAGCAGCCAGCAGGCTAACCAGGTTGACGACCTTGATCATCGGATTCAAAGCTGGTCCTGCGGTATCCTTCAAGGGATCACCCACAGTATCGCCCACAACACCCGCCTTATGACGTTCAGAGCCTTTGCCTGTGTTTTCGATAAGGTTTCTGGGTTCGTCCTCAATCATCTTCTTCGCATTGTCCCAGGCACCGCCAGAGTTAGCCATAAAAACTGCCAGAAGTTGTCCGCTGAGAATAACCCCGGCAAGAAAACCTCCCAAAGCTTCTACCTGCAGCACTAAGCCCACGATCAATGGCATTAAAACAGATATTGTGGCCAGTGGAATGAGTTCTTTCTGAGCAGATTGGGTTGATATGCCTACTACGCGGGCATAATCCGGTTTGGTTGTCCCTTCCATGATTCCCGGAATTTTAAACTGGCGCCGCACTTCTTCCACGATTTTGCCGGCAGCTCGGGTCACAGCTTTGATCGATAAGGAAGAGAAAAGCCAGGGCAAAGCACCACCCAGCAGGAAACCTACAAATACTTTTGTGTCTGATACACGTATTGAATCGAGTATTTCAATGTCCATTCCGGTATTGATCAGACTTTGTTGTACACGGCTTACATCCGTGATATACGACGAGAAGAGGCTAACCGCGGCAATCACCGCTGATGCAATCGCAACGCCTTTGGTAATGGCTTTTGTGGTGTTCCCTACCGCATCAAGGTCAGCCATGATCTGCCTGGCATTTTTGGTTTCTTCATCGGTCTGGTCATGCCAAGACATTTCTCCAATGCCGTTTGCATTATCCGAGATCGGTCCGTAAGAGTCCATCGCCACATTATTGCCAGTGTGGCTCAACATACCGATACCCACCATGGCAACACCATAAAGGACGTAAAGCTTGTCCATTCCGCCATAAAGCAGCAATGCTGCAACAAAGCTGGCAGCAATCACGACCAATGCCCAAACGCTTGATTCCATGCCCAGACCCAAGCCGGACAATATCGTTGTTGCCGGTCCAAATTTTGTTGATTCTACAATTTCTTTTACTGGTCCGTATTTTGTTGATGTGAAGTATGAAGTAAGCGGGTTGAATGCCACCGCCAGACCCACACCGATGGTGGTCAACATTGCCAGTTTCCAATCATTCGCATACAGAATCGCAACTACAAAGGACCACACAACAGTATTTACACTGGATACCTCGTATGACCTGAACATGGATTCTTCGGCATCATGCGCACGCAGGAACTTTATGGGGAATTTTTCCCATATGGGAACGGTGAAAGTACCAAGAATTGAACTTAATACACCAATACCGCGGATAATCAACGGGTAAACAATCCACTTTAACCCGGTTACAGGATCCTGTGACCACAACGCGATACCCAAAATCAAAGCGGAAACGATGGTGACTTCATAACTTTCAAAAATGTCGGCGGCCATGCCTGCGCAGTCGCCAACATTATCCCCAACCAAATCTGCAATCACTGCTGCATTGCGGGGATCATCTTCCGGGATGTCTTTTTCAACTTTTCCAACCAGGTCAGCCCCGACATCAGCAGCTTTGGTATAAATACCACCGCCTACCCTCATGAACAAAGCCAGCAATGTTCCACCAAATCCAAATCCCAATAAGGCGTCAGGAGAGGCTTTTCCAAATATAACAAAGATTACTGTTCCTCCCAGTAGTCCTAAACCATCAGTGAGCATGCCGGTAATCGTTCCGGCGTAGTAAGCGATGGAAAGAGATTCGTTGAAACTTCGACGGGCGGCAGAAGCAGCGCGTACACTTGCCTGGATTGCCATACGCATACCAAGTTGACCCACAATCAAGGAGAATGATGCGCCAAGTACAAATGCTATGGCCCGCCCAATTGCGATGATCAACTGAGTATTATATTTTTCTGGTGGGAATTCCAGTAAGGCCTCATGGCTTGGCGGTACAACATACACTGACAGAAACAAGGCAATGAAGAGAATCCCAATTGCGGGAAGAATTGTCTTCAACTGCTGTTTCAAGTATGAATCTGCACCAATTCTGATAGCTCCCCAGACTTCCTGCATTTTCTGAGAACCCTTATCTTTCTTGAGGACAGTTCCCCTGAGCAGCCAGGCGTAAATCAAACTGATAAACGCGATCACAAGCACTGCCACAATCGCTATTTGCTCGAAATTGCTCAAACCATGTCGAGCCAGACCAAGAATGTTCATATCTCCTCCGAAAAATGAAAATCTTTAATATGGGCAATTATATACGAATAATTGCCTTACAATATGTGCAAATTATATTACATTTTTTATATTTTTGTTGTGTTTTCTTTCATAATTTTATTTTGACCATTATTACAGAAAATACTGTATAATGACGGGCTTTCGTGCCCTTTCTGATTCTAAATACAGGCAACAATAAAATTTTAACTAAAACTTTTGATGTGGTGTTTGGTGTTGAGCCAGCACATGGTATCCACTCCAATTACCGAGACTAACAGAGAGATT
>CAZKPL010000141.1:0-2672 GCA_964554625.1 uncultured Nitrosomonas sp.
TCCAACATTATTTCAAGCAACCTCTCTGTAAACAACCCTGAGATTTCTTACACATTAAAGAAACAGTATATCGACGAATTTTCTGAATTAAATGCCGCAGTAGAACGTTTAATTAAAGCATTTAAAATCAAAGTGATAACTAAATAATTTAAACAAAGAATTTCTAGTTACTAGGCTTAACTTAACCAAGATGGTGAGCCGTAGAAAACTATAACAATCATTTATTCCTTCATTTGCTGAATCCACCGCCCATAGGTTTTTCTGATTTGTCCTCAATCTTTGTGCCCCCATTTGTTGGGCTACCCAGATGGGGTTTTCACCTCTTGGAAGCTGTGTGAGGCGAAGGTGTGACGGGTTTGGTAGGGGTTGCGGTAGGAGATATGAGCGCGTTTGAGTGCGGGTGTCCAGATTACTTTTCTGATGGCTTGATCGTTTTTCCAGGGCGTATTATTGCGTGAATCGTGGAATACGATGTCGTTTAAATTTTGGGTATAAGTTTTTTGGTTGAGCAGGGCTTCTCTGCCTGGATCGAAGTGTAGTGGCAGCCAAATTCCTTGGATAGCTGCTTAGGATATCTGCCTAATGCAACCAATTCCACCATCTGTTGGCGAAACTCCGCCGGGTAGGCAGGTTTATAGTTTTGAGTCATCTTTCATCTCCTTTAACCAGAATATAATGTGTCCGTTCAAAGGGGGACAACTCCAATGTGAAATCTATGGAACGTCATTTGGAACAGTGGTGTGATCTGAAAGCATGCAAGGGGCATCCGTGATACAGAATATTTCAAATTCAAAATCAGACAAACATCGGTTCCTGATAACCTGAGTATGTTCTATCTTGCAGCATAGAGGTACTCACAAGACCGGAGAAGAACCAACTTTTTCATGACCTGTCCTCTCAATTATGGCTCTGTGTTGGGATTTCGCATCTAAGCACAATCCACGCTCGTTGTGGTGGGGAGGTCAAAACATGATATCTAGAACGCAAGCCAGCCATTCAAGTAGAGCGTATCGTTACCAACTGCATTACGACCAAAGCCATCATAATTATGGATGTTGCCATTAAACTGAAAGTAGTGCACATATTGCGCTGCAAGCCGCAAGTTGGCTAATGTGGATAAGGTGGAAGTAGATTTACCAAATGGAGTATAGCTCAGTTCAGCGGTAAAAGATTGACTGTCCGGCTTGCCAGACCGGCTGCCGCTGATGGGATCTTCAAAACTATATATAACGTTATCTTTTGTGCCTGTCATTTGTGCATAAAACAAGCTAAGGCCGTAGGTTTGCTGATACGTATACCCAGCTCTAATACGGATAGTATCGAGACTGCCATTCTTTTTTTCTGCAAGTCCCAGCGCCACACTGGCGTTCATGTCACGCTGCTCGCGAATATAGGCGGCATTCAATTCAAAGATGTGGGCAAGGTTCGCTAGATATTGGTAAGTGGCATCAAAACCATAATCATAATAACTATCAGTACCAGCACCCTGCATTCGCTGCGGATAGACATCCGCTTGCATACCAAAAGAGCCAATAGCTCCATAATGCCCACCCCAATCACGCTGAAGCGCTACTCGCCAGTAAGGTGCCCCACCATTAATTTTATTTTGTTCAGCATCAAACGTTCCAATTCCTTTTTGTGCACTTTTTGAAAGCATTGCGTAACCGCCCGCTTCGACGTATAAAAGATTGTTCCACATCATATACGCCGTTGCACCTACAACCTGACTACCCAGTGACTCAATCAATGCCCCTGCAGATGGCGTTGGCGCCAGATCAGACGATGCGTAGGGAAAGCTCCATACTGGAGTAGTATTCCAAAGATCTGAAACACTAGGCGAATTATTCGTTGATATGCCATAAACAAAATGATTGCCAATCAAATTAGTATGGTCTGCTATGCGGATATCTGCGTTATCGAGTTCCCACTTGTCTTCTACTCCACCGTAAGTACCTTGCACGAAAGCACCCATCTTGGAGTAAATACGTCCAGCATAGAAAAAAGAAGCTTCATCGATGGTTGCATTATCGTTACTCCCAAAGCGATCCGCTGCACCACCAAGTTGACTTTTTTGCGTATGCGTAAAAGATCCGCGGAGCATGGCACTGATTGGTGGAATATATTTCATTTTGCTATTACTACTAACTTTAGCGGTATAACCATGCAATTTGAAATTTCGACCGATAGGCGTCAAATTGGGCCCAAATGATTGCACATGGCAGCTACTACAGGGTAGACCCGTTTGACGTGCAAAGCTAGGCATTGCATTGACTTCACATCCTAGAAAAACTGTCAGTAGACAAAGAAAAAAAGATATGGTGTTTCTTATCATGACGTAACTGCCTGAACGTAAAAGACAAAATGCAGGTTCTTTCGCTAATGGTTCAATGAAAATAATTGCATGCAGGAAGAACTTGAGACAGAAAACAGATTTGTCTTATATCACAACACACGTGAAAAATATGTGTAGGTCAACTGAACAATCTTTTAGAAGTTGTCTGGTAAAACACTAGACGCATTTTGCAAGTGTTATTTTTATCATGGCGATTCGAATCATATTTTCGGCAGTAGCAGGCAAGATTTCGAAATCCTTGGATAAACGGCGAAAGCTACCCAGCCAGGAGGAACGTGCGTTCGACTACCCACCGCTTCGGCAAAACAGCCCATTTACC
>CAZKPL010000142.1:0-2502 GCA_964554625.1 uncultured Nitrosomonas sp.
GAAAGACTGGGTGGTCGTTTATTTTTACGACGACCGCCATCACGAAGGGCAGCATACCGTCGTTACGGAAACGCGCGGCGCGGACAGCGGCAAGCGGGTCGTACGTGGGCGGGAAAAGGAATGCGGCGATTTTTACTCGGAACAGGGAGAAACCTCTGAGAACGCCGATTAAACCGGGCTGCTTGCTTGGACAGCCCGGTTTAATCGGCCTGAGGGCATTAGTGCGTTTTGTCGTAAATGGCTTTCATTTCTTTAAAAGAAGCCAATGCTTCTCTTAAAGATTGCTCGCCGGGCTGCATGTTGCCGCTTTTAATCTCGGAACCCGCGCGTTTCAATATGTTGACGGTTCTTTCGCGCTGACGTTCGGTCACTTCAAAGCGAAACTCCTTTTGCTGTTGCCGGGCATTGGCGATGGCTTTAATCACCGCTTCGTTATCGCCGCCTTTTTCCAATAGGCTTAACGCGCTTTCCAGGCTGGAAATGGTGTTTTCGATGGCGGAAGTGACTACTTCCTGGCCGGCGGGTTTGGCATACGCTGCTGCGGATACGGAAGCAAGAACCGCCGCGATGATCAGGGAAATCGAGCCTTTTTTAATAGAATTCATGTGTTTGTTAAACCTCAAAATGAAAATCGGAAATTATTTTTATATAACCATTAATGTGAGATTTTAAGCAACAAAGCAGGAATTCAGATTAACTGACTATATAAGTCAGTTATTGTATCACGGATTTTTTGAATTGATGGATAATATCCCCGGAATCGTCCTTTTTTCAAATTTGACTATTTCTCTCCTTTCTTTCCTATGCCGGAAAAGTGCAAGCTCTATTGATTACGCTGAAAGCGGGCCGTCGATGTGCATGATTCGATAGTGCCGGAAAGAGCAAAAGAGGCTAAAATCAAGCTTGAGCCTCTATTTCTTGCAGACGGCCATTGAAGTTCCTTTGTTTGTTGAACTCGCCGCCTGCTGCTTTGCAGAAAAAATGCTCTGGCAGCTACTTGAAGACCGGAAATTGCAACCTTCAACCTTAACTCTGCCATTTGTAACTGGCAGCATGGACTGCCAAAAGGGTAAATACATGAGGGCACTGTAATCTAATGACCCGTTTTCCAATTACAACGGAAGTCAGCACCAATAAATTTTAGGGATTCGTTGTTGATAACACTACAAACGCTCACGCCGTACCAAGCTCAGTATTACGCCTGGCTGCTCACTCGCCGCTCGGCAGGCGACACGGTCGAATCGTTGGCTTCCACGTTGGTCGATGCGCAAGTAGACCTTAATCCGCATCAGGTCGAGGCTGCTTTGTTTGCATGTAGAAACCCACTTTCCCGTGGCGTGATTCTGGCCGATGAAGTCGGGCTTGGTAAAACGATTGAAGCCGGTTTGGTGATTTCTCAGCATTGGGCCGAGCGCCGCCGTCGCATTCTGATTACCGTTCCCGCCAATCTGCGCAAGCAATGGCATCAAGAGCTGCAAGACAAGTTCGGGCTGCAAGGCCTGATTTTAGAAGCGAAGAACTACAACGCCATCCGTAAACAAGCGCGTCGCAATCCGTTTCAATACGACGATGGGCCGGTCATCTGTTCATACCAATTCGCCAAATCCAAAGCGAATGATGTTCAGGCGATTCATTGGGACTTGGTGGTTCTGGACGAGGCACACCGCCTGCGCAATGTCTACAAGCCCAGCAACGTGATTGCCAGAACGCTAAAAGAAGCGTTCGCCCGCGTGCATTCCAAAGTGCTGTTGACTGCAACGCCGTTACAGAACTCATTACTGGAACTGTACGGTTTGGTCAGCATCATCGATGACCGGGTATTCGGTGATCTGGACAGTTTCAGAGCGCAATTCAGCATCCAAAGCCGAGAGACCGCATTCGCCGGTTTACGAGCTCGGCTGGCTCCCGTCTGCAAACGGACTTTGCGATGGCAAGTACAACCCTATGTTTCGTACACTGCAAGGCGCGCCATCGTCCAGGAATTTACGCCGTCCAGCGAAGAAAAAGAACTGTCGGCACTGGTGGCCGATTATTTACGTCGCCCCAGTCTTAAGGCTTTGCCGGACGGTCAACGTCAATTGATTTCCCTGGTATTGTGGAAATTGCTGGCTTCATCCACCCATGCGATTGCCGGTGCCCTGGAAACGATGGCGAACCGCTTGCAGGGGCTGTTAGAGCCGATTCAAGACGTGCCTAACCTCGCCGAAGCTTTGGACGAAGATTACGAATCTTTGGACGAAACTGCCGATGAATGGGATGAGTCTGCTGTCGCTGAGGATAAGCAGAATGCCGATGAGCAAGCCGCGATTGCCGAAGAGATCGCGGAACTGCGTCAATTCAAAAAGTTGGCCACCAGCATACGCGACAACGCTAAAGGCAAGGCGCTCTTAACCGCGCTGGAACGTGCCTTTGCGGAATTGGGGCGTCTGGGGGCACCCAAAAAAGCTATTATCTTTACCGAGTCCAAACGCACTCAGGAATACCTGCTTTCACTGTTGGCTG
>CAZKPL010000143.1:0-2475 GCA_964554625.1 uncultured Nitrosomonas sp.
CGCTGCTTCTAATGCAGCGCTCACGTCATCAAGACTAAGACCATCCCTTTTAATAATCGACGAGATCTTTAGACCTGCTCGCTCTTGGTTATCGAAACTCATATTATCAACCTATTGAGGATGTAATTCAGTTTGTTGTAGTAGCACGACTTACCGATTTACAATACCTTCAACATCACTTACAGAGTGATAGCCACCATGTGTAGGCAATAGTGATGAACTTAGAACTTTGCCGGTCTTACCATTGAGCATCATATAGCTTGCGACTGCTCCCCCCATGACATAGAACGGATTACAGCCGAGTGATGACCAGAGATTTTTTTTGGTGTATCCAGTACCCGTGACCTTGTGCAATTCTATGATAACAAGCCCTACTTTGTCCTCTTGTAGTTTCCCTTTAATAGAGCTCTGCAGGATGATCGTTCCAATCGGGGAATTCCCTTTATCATCAGAAGTAGTCAATTGTTTTGACCAAGCATCAAGGGATTCCGAGACAGACTTCCAAGTTGCCAATGATTCTTGAGCTTTAAGTAATTCATCTTTCAATTTTTCATTATCCGGCTGGGCAGCTTGAAGATTTTTGAACTCTGCTGTAGAGATTTCATAAAATCTTAAGGATGTCACTGGTAGCAGACGAAGCGCCAGGATCATAGATCGCTGGCACTTCGACCGATTTTTCGACGGCCTGATTTCCTTTCGACAATTTTCTGTGGAGCTTGCCAGCTAAAGCCCGTAATAACATTGCGTCACTGCTCGATATCTCTAGAGGCACGAATTTATAGTCAGTTTTTGCGAAAGACAAGAGCTTGTTTACGGCCTCGAACCCCGCACCGATGGCAGCTACGGTTACGCTCTCTTCCTTTACGCCGGCATTCTTTGCTGGGTCCGTGGTGCTAGACTCATCGGCTGCAAACATTGCTGTTTTCATCGCAAGGTACTGTGCTTCAAATGCAGTTATCGCATGAAAGTCCGGCATGGTGGACGGAGTTTCGAGGATATAGTTTTCCACCGAATCTTCGGAGTGAATGTCCTGGGCAAACTTATCTGCAATTTTCTCAATTGCAATACTTCCTAATAAGGTCGCTTCTGCAGACCCAGCAGTACTGGTGATTTCCGCAATTCCGCTGATTCCTGACCCCGCAAAATCGCCAAATTTTTTCTTTAATGCTGCGAGTTCTGCCTCGTACTGTGCCTTCTGAGCATTCGCAACGGCAGTTTGTGCCTCAGCGGATTCTTTCGTCGCCTTAAGTGTGGCAGACTGATCAGTAGCGGCTTGTTTTTTTGGATCTAAAGCAGCTTCGTAATCTCGCTTTGCTTTGTCGGCACTTAAAAGTGCCTCATAGGTATTCTTGCGAAGTTCTGCATCTTCCTTTAATTTATTAAGTTCCTCTGGAGTAGATTGATCGTTCACGATACCTCCGAAGTTCAATACAGCGAAGAGCATTAGGATGTGGAATTAAATCATGAGCACATCAAATTAAGAGATTCGATCTTGAAGTCATGTTGCAGTTATCCTGCTTCCAGAGGAAGAGGACAGATTGCAGAATTTTTCGAGATTACATTAGGCCGGACGAGAACCCTTCACCTTTATTCATAGATGAGATTATAAGAAAGAGCAAGTCAAGGATTTGAGTGGGAGTTTCAAAAAATGTAGCCGGCGAAAACACGGAACGGCTGCAAGTGAGAGATTGAATCCGCCAGTACTGATTTCGGGGACAGGTCAATGTTGCACTGACCCGTTGAATGCGCCGGTACTGATTTCGGGGTAGGGTCAAGCCCTCCGTGGCAGCTGGGGCGATTCACTTTTGCTTTTTGATTTTCTACTCTATAAATAGATTATGAAGGTATCTGACGTGAGAATTTATAAAGTGAAAAAGGTTCCTGAAGAAGGCGGCAAATCGATCATCAGGATGTGGCATGTCAAATAAAATATATTGGCTATTTGCATTCTGCCTTACATGCTCAGGCTGCATTACCACCTTGAGCGTTAGTCGTGTTGATGAAAAGAATCCAGAAACAAGGGTAGGTATTCCATATCCACTTCTTTTCACTCGCTATGAAATTGAGCTTACTCGCCAAGTTGCGAGTTGTGGTCCCAAGCTATCAGCTATTGTAAAGGCTGATATTAAAAATACATTCAATGCACCGGATCCAAATCAACTTTTTGTAATAGACCCAAACAGCCTCTCAAGCCCTCTTAAAACCAGTGAAGTCAAACTAGAATACCAAGCAAATGGAGCTCCAACGTCTTTAAACGCGACTGCAGAAGATCATTCCGTCCAAGTTATTACTTATGTGCTAGAGACCGCCGTTAAATTAGCTACGGTTGCAGCTGCAGCTGCTGCCCCCCCGGGGGGAGGATCTCCTCAAGAGGCCTGCTCTAAAGCAGTAATTGACGCGTTGCAAATTGTCAAGGAGCAAGCACCAGTTGTCGAGGCTGCTACTAAAATAGTCGATGCTAGAACCGAAGATCTG
>CAZKPL010000144.1:0-2454 GCA_964554625.1 uncultured Nitrosomonas sp.
TTTGTCCCGCCGATATTGACCTTCACGTACATATGGTCGAGACGCACGTGATCGAGGTTTTCGCTGCCGTCCAAATAATTGTCGCTTGGAATGCCGCCAGCCTGAAGAATCTCGTATGAAGTCGTTTTGACTGTCGTGTCGTCCGTCCCAAGCCAGTTCTCGACCTGAGTCTTTGAGAGCTGAATAGTCCCAAAGACAAAGTTGGCGGTATAACCTGCCTGCCTTAAGAGCGCGACCATGACGGCAGATTGCTCGAATGAGTTCCCGTAGCCGTCCAAAATCGTGCCGAGGACGCTTTTGTGAGAACCCCACATCGGGTAAAACTCGATATTTGAGTAGACCCATTCGTAAATCAGGTCCACATCGTTCTTCAGAGCACGCGCCAATTCGGCAATGGACGCTGGTCCGGTTACGGTATTCGACGCGCCCAGGCTGAGAGCTGGTCTGTAGATTTTGCGGTTTGCCGGTCGCCGCTTCTTGAAGCTCGAACCGGCGCTGATGCGCGGAATATTAGTTGGTATTTGCGTAATCGCCTTCGGGCGAGAGCCTGCAATAGGTCTTAAGGACTGACTGTGCGGCGACGCATTTTGCGGCAAAGAATCGTCTTTGCTTTCGTTTGTCATGTTGTGATTCCTTGAATCTGTTTTCGCTGGATTAAGCGAAGAAATTGATAGTGTGCGAATGACTCAATCAGCGTGCATCGGATGATTCGGCTCGAACAAAGCGATTCGAACACCTGCCGGAAACGCTGATAATCTGCCGGACGCACTACTTGCTTCTGATAAGCTGTCTTATTGAGAGGCGCCGTCTTTGACGGTTTTTGGTGAAGTCAAAAACCCGGCTGCATTTAATGCATATAGGCCGGCACAAAGGCAACGCCGGTTCTTACATCTGGATCAGCGTCAAACTACAGCCGGCCATCAGGTTTGAAGCCTTGCCGCTGCTTGTGTGCTGAGCCCATTGCATTTTCAATTGGCCGCTAGTTGAGGAAACTACAATCTTCCCCGAGAAATAGAATCCACGTTCACCATCCACAATATCGAGCGTTCCGGTCACGCCACTAGCCAAAATTCCGGAGTGGAAATTATTATGATCGATACCATCCACCTTCCAAGACACTGTTGCACCACTTGGGCCAACGAATGTCATTTTCAGGTCGCCGTTGCCTTGACTGTTTCCGAACAAGAATCCAGTAAAGAGGTAGCTCTTATTCGCATCCACGTTCAAAACAAGATCTGGATCATCAGCCAGCGTGGTCGTTGACGTGCGGCCCGTAGTGCTTGCCTTGAACGCCGCCTTGACTGTGGTGGTTCCGTCCGCTCCAGCCGGACCTTGCGGGCCGGTTGGGCCCTGGCTGCCCTGCGGGCCCTGGTCTCCTTGCGGACCTTGAATACCCTGACTACCCTGCGCCCCCTGGGCTCCGGTGTCTCCCTTCTGGGCGAGCACATCCCATTCGGTAGTATTGATATCCGGCTGTTTGTCGGTGTTATCTACTACGGCAATGTAAGAGGAGCCGCCGAACGCAACCGCATCGCCGATGATGTAATCGGTTGTGCTGAGCCAGTCGCCTTTCCATTCAAGGCAGCAACCAGCCGCAACCTCGACAACGCTCGTCCTGTTACCCATGGTATCGTAAGAGTAAGTAATGCGTCCGCCTGTGGAAAATTGGACTTCCTGGAGCCTGCCAAGAAGGTCGTAATTGTAAATCGCTTGTTTTGACATGTGTCAATTTCCTTTGGTTTGGTTTGAAGGAGATTCGAAGAAGAAATGTCAATTTTGTCGCTTTACGCTCTGCCACGCGCGCATTACGTGCACGGTGATTGCGGCCATCTATCGATTTATTTTCGTTGCGGCTGGGTGCCGTGTTGAAAAAATTCCTGCGGGTTCAGAAGAAACAAAATTGACTGAGCACAACTTACGAATCGGCACAGCGTGCGGCAATGCAGATGAAAAGCTTATGGCGAAATTAACACCTATCACGTAATCTCGCATTACATCCGGCTTTCGCGCTTGTCATACCCCCCCCCCCCAGCGGAGAGTCCGTATTAGGCAATCCTCAGAAAAGCTTAGCTGGCGAGCCTCTCGCGAGTACCGGATATCAAGGAATGAACGTTTGCTTGTATCGCTCTATTTCCAAGACTTTCAGCGATCTGTAAAGACCAAGAGATCCGTTTGTGCCTAATGACATCACAGAATATGACAGCTGGTAAGAATTATTACCGGCAAGACAGCACTGACAACCAACAAGGGTTAGCGCAATTGCTACAAAGAAGGATGTCACTCAGACCGGCTGCCGGGGTGCCGCCACGCGCAAACCGATCGCTGTTCGCGCGATCGTCCGCTCACGCGATTTCAAGAAACACTGATGGATGATGCTGCCAACCTTCCATAGTCTCAATCTCGAGCCCCGAACAGTCCACTCGTTTGCACAACATCGTTCAACGCGCTTCGTCC
>CAZKPL010000145.1:0-2406 GCA_964554625.1 uncultured Nitrosomonas sp.
GTGTAATCATTATTCCAGGGCTTTATTATATATTTGCCAAAATGGCAGAACGTAGAAAATTAATTAAAGATGAAGACCTTGGACCCTTAACCGAGACTTATGACTATGGCCCTTCAAATGAGATCAAAGACTAAAATATTTCAGATTATAGCTTCAAGCGCGCTGGTACTTATGCTGCAAGCCTGCGTGCCTGATTCGCTCATCAAAAAAGAAGACACACATCTTCCTACTGTTTTTAAAGAAGGTGTCTCGGATGAGGACAATGTGGCAAATATTAAATGGGAAGATTTTTTTAGTGACCCTAATTTAGTAAGTTTGCTGGATATAGCTGTTGAAAATAATAAAGAAATTAATATTATGATGCAGCGTATCAGTGTTGCACAGAATGAAATTCAAGCACGTCGGGGCGAATACTTGCCATTTGTAAATATTGGTGGTGGCGCAGGTAAGGAAAGAGTCGGCGAGTTTACACGCGAAGGCGCTGTTGAAGAGAATCTGCCAGTAAAGGAAGGCCGGCATTTTCCTAGGTACGTGGGGGATTATCACTTTGGGCTGTTTTCAACCTGGGAGATAGATATATGGAAAAAGTTGAGGAATGCGAAGCAGGTCGCTGTTCTCGAGTATATGGCGTCAAAAGAAGGTAAGAATTTTTTAGTGACTAACCTGGTCGCTGAAATTGCCCATTCGTATTATGAACTGCTTTCCTTGGACAACCAGCTTAACAATTTAGAGCTAAATATTAGTATTCAGCAAAATGCTCTGGAGATGGTCAGGCGTCTGCAAGAGTACGCAAGAGCAAGTACACTTGCCATCAAACGCTATGAAGCAGAAGTGGCAAAAAACAAAAGTAAACTATACCAAATTAATCAGAGTATTACTGTTGTTGAAAATCGGATAAATTTTTTGCTAGGGAGGACGCCGCAACCTATCCAGCGTGCTTCTGGTAGTTTTATGGAGTTCAAGCCCTTCATGCTTAAGACAGGCATTCCGTCACAATTGCTGCAAAATAGGCCTGATATTAGGCAAGCAGAGCTTGAGCTATCGGCGGCGGCATTAAATATAGAGGTGGCCAGGGCTAAATTCTATCCCTCCTTTGGCATAAAGGCTGGAATAGGATTTGAAGCTTTTGCACTTAAGTATCTGATCAATACCCCAGAGTCATTGGCGGCCATGATCGCGGGAGAATTAGTGGCTCCATTGGTCAATAGGAATGCCATCGAGGCGGAATATAAAAATGCCAATGCCAGGCAGATTCAGGCAGCTTATGAGTATGAGCAAAGAATTATCAGAGCTTATACTGAAGTAGCGAATCAAGTTTCAAATATCAATAACCTCGACAAAAGCTATCAGCTTAAGTCAGAGCAAGTTGGAGCGCTCAGCAAATCAATTGATATCGCTAACAATCTATTCAAATCTGCTCGTACGGACTATCTGGATGTGCTGTTGGCACAAAGGGAGACCTTGGATGCCAAAGCGGATCTAATTGAAATGAAACAAAAGCAAATTGACGCAATGGTGGATCTTTATAGATCACTTGGTGGAGGGTGGCAGTGAGCCTCAGGAATCTCGATTTCATCCATCCATGGCTGGGTAGGGTTTAGTTTCGGCGGCAACTATACCTACCTGGTCCATATCCAATGTAACCTTGGCAGAGGAGAACCTTCGGGTGTAAACCTCTGCCAGCCAGCCGCTGCAAGACCATTCCAAACATATTATCAACGCCGGCCTGAATTATGACAATATCGGTACCGGCACCCAGGCCACCTTACTTTATAACGTCGCCACCGAGCACATGCATATTCCGGCGAAGTTGAACACTGATTCTGGTCCAATGTGAACACAGAGTTATTGTCAAATCTGGTGTTTAGCCATTTAATCGTAAGCGCTCAATGGCACCACCTGTCATTCTCTCTGGCTTAGTGATTTAATGAACTCCGGTGTTAGGGGTAACAATTCATCGATACGATTATTGGACCAGGCGGGGAGTTTAGTGAGTGTATCTTTGAGCCATGCGGATGGGTCCAGCCCATTGAGTTGAGTGGTACCGAACAGGGTTTGGATAGCTGCTGCGCGCTGCCCGGCGCGCTCTGAGCCGGTAAATAGCCAATTCTTTTTGCCCAGCGCAATGGGGCGGATAGCATTTTCCACCGGGTTGTTGTCGATGAGCAGGTGACCGCTTTGTGCGTAACGAATCAGACTTGGCCAGCGTTTCAAGGTGTAGTCGAGCGCTTTGGCGGAGCCACCCCCATTGGCAGTTTGGGTGCGGGTTTGTATCAGCCAATCATGCAGTGCATTGAGGGCAGGTAAGCTTTTTTCTGCACGCAGTTGTTGGCGGTCTTCGATCGTCAGGTGTTTGGAGTTGTCTCATTTTGACGGACATTTTTTTCACTGAGCCGAGAGAGTTTC
>CAZKPL010000146.1:0-2363 GCA_964554625.1 uncultured Nitrosomonas sp.
GCGTACGCTGCCGGAAGGCGTCGAGTACCGGGTTATTAAGGAATGGGGAAACAATACAGAAGGCTATTTTTCGACCTGTTGAGGAATGGTATTGCAACCCCATAGGCCATCCAGACCGTGAAAAGGAGGCAAAAAGGGCTGGCATGCCTATTTATATTGCTTTTACGTTAAAGAGCGTTTGCTATTCAAAGGCCTGCCCCGCTTGCTAAAGCCAACGGCTCCCCCCACAGCGGATTCAATCCGTCTTTTGAAGCGATCATTACCCAGCGGCGTTCCGGAATGTAGTGGTCAAGTTTTTTCGGACACTGCAATAAGTTGTTTTGCGGCCATTTCACGTTCATAGACGTTGGGGGGTCGATAGCCCAATGTGGAATGTAATCGTTGGCTGTTATAGAAGCCTACCATGTAGTCTGTTATATCGTTGATGGCTTCTTGATGATTGGCATAATCCCGACGCCAAACACGTTCCATTTTGAGGTTCAGGAAGAAACGTTCCATCACGGCATTATCCCAGCAATTACCCTTACGGCTCATGCTGCCGATCAAGCCATGGCATCCGAGTAAATCGCGGTAGTCCTGGCTGGCGTATTGGCTGCCTCGGTCGGAATGAACGATCAGACCGGGTGCCGGCTGACGTTGGTAGATCGCCATCTGTAAGGCCGTGCACACCAGTTCGGTCGGCATCGTGGGCGCCATCGCCCAGCCAACGATCTTACGGGAATACAAATCCAGTACAGCGGCCAAATACAACCAGCCGCTTCCGGTCCGGATATAGGTGATGTCGGCCACCCAAGCTTGATTGGCCGCTGCCGGCGTAAACCGGCGGTCCAGCACATTGTCGAACACCGGCAGAGGGTGCTTGCTATCGGTGGTGTGAGTGAACTTGCGCTTCCAGACCGGTTTGAGCTGATGGATACGCATGAGGCTGCGCACTCGATAGCGTCCGATACGGAACCCTTGCTGGTTCAGATCAAGGCAAAGCCGGCGGCTGCCATAACTGCGACCCGAGGCGGCGAACACACTTTTCAAGTGGACCGTTGTCGCACAAACGGCTGGCGGGCGTTTCTCCCGTCGCTTAGCGGCATAATACCCCGAGCGGCTAACCGCCAAAACCCGACAACTGTGCTGGACCGGAATGGCCTTCTCTTGCAACTGACGAACCAGCCGGTAGTTCATCTCAGTTCCCGGGCAAAGAAGGCCGATGCTTTTTTTAGGATATCGTTGTCCATCCTTAGTTGACGATTTTCTGCTTCCAGTTGTCGTATGCGTTGCTGTTCCGCTGTCAACGGCTTACCGATACCGGACTGCCCGCCTTGTTCGGTCTCAACTTGCTTTAACCAGCGCCGGACCGCCGTCTCACCCAGATTCATATCTTGGCAAACCTGGCTAACACTCAGCCCTTGATCTTGGATCATCCGCACCACGGTTAATTTGAAATTTGCGTCAAATACTCGGCGTTTTTGCGTCATACTTTTATTCCTTTTTGCTTTAGTTGATGTATTTTATCAACCTATCAGACTGTCCATTTTTATTAAACCATTACAGCCCTTATGCCGGCCTTCCCACAAACTCCCTCGGCGTTGATAGGTTTTATTGATGTACGGTACAAAATGACGCCCGATCCCCTGAAACAACAAACTGATATCGTTTGCACACGTTGGGGTAACCAATAAATGCACATGATTGGTCATCAACACATAGGCATGAATCGAGCAGCCCAGCGCATCGGCCGATGCTTTCAAAAAACGCAAGTAGGCCAGATAATCCTGATCGTCGAAAAAAACCGGCTTCCTATTATGTCCGCGTTGAAAGACGTGCACGGGGACACCCGGCTGATAGAAGCGTCTTTTTCTGGGCATCAGGAATCCATTAACGCCAACGGATGACGGACTTTTAAGCCTTTGAAACGCTTAAAGCCTTTATCCGTCGTCACCCACACACAATTCCATTCCATCGCCAGAGCCGCATGATACGCATCAGGAATATCATTGCCTTTAGCATCGATTTGTTCAATGCATTGTAAAAAATTCTTCCAGTGCATGGACCCTGGTGCAAGGCAGACGGCCTGTGGCGCATCTCTGATTTGATTTACGAAACGAACAGCGCGGGATAATGCCGACGGCATTTCGAATACTCTGGGATGGGTGACGACCCGCAAAAAGCCGCTCAACACCAATTCCGAATAACCATACGCAGCATTGCCGTTAATGATGGATTCCAGCCATTCACGATAGGCCAAATGATCCAGGGTATCTTCTCTGTGCGCGGAGACCAACACATTGACGTCCATTAAAAACATCAACGGCCTTCCATGATGTCGTTCAAACTGCGCCCGTCATCCAGATTCACCCCAGGTTTTAGAC
>CAZKPL010000147.1:0-2336 GCA_964554625.1 uncultured Nitrosomonas sp.
TTAAAGCCAATGGATCCTCGACTAATCTTTTAAGTACACCAGCGCCTCCCTCTGAAGCTTCAAATAATAAAATATTCTTAGGCTCATCTCGTTTAGGCAAAGGTTCCGCTGCAAGCTCTGATTCCTCTAGCTGGTATTCAACTTGAATAGCATTTTTCAGCGCCGCTTGTAAAGAAATGAGTGTCGCTGAGTCTATTTCCTTGAGGGGCTTGTATATTAAACAATTTCTTCTATCTTCTACCCTGGCTGACATTGGGTCTTGGTCGTCTTCTTCGCCCTCTTTTTCATTTTTAGCCCAGTACCCTCTTTCAACATCAAGAACAAAACCATATTGATCTTTCTTTGCTCTTCGTACCCACCCCAGATTCATTCTCCAGATTGTTGTTGTATCGCCATAGATTATTTCAGCAATATCTTCATTATTCAGCTTAACCAATGCTATCTTCGATGATAACCCGCAAGAGTGCTCCACGAAGCGAATGCCTGTTTTGATTTCATAACCGATCCTTAAACGCTCTTCCTCATCGGAATTAATCTTATCGGTTCTTTTTGTAGCAACATTTTGGATTCTGAACAGTTGACTTAAAGCAATTTCTAATGGCTCTTTACAGCACTCACACAGATCAGGGCCATCGCCTTCGAATATCGGATGAATATAGCTACATTCCGAACACTGCTTGATTCTTGAAGTAACGACATCTCCACCTTCGGCCTGGTCTTCGATAGGCAAAATAACCTTGTTAATCCGATACCGAGATCCTTCATGATAGATGATTGCTCTCGGGCCAAATTCTGATATTGCGAGGAATCTAGGTCTTGATAAAAATTCATCCCGAACGCTTTTTTGTCGTCTGCCAGGGATGTAAGCTGAAAGCGGCAACCTTGGAAAATTATATCCGGGCAGGAATCCTTCGCTTGCGAAATAACGATAGCTATAAAAATCTCCTTCAAAAACATTTTGCGCTTCGGTGAGAAGCTCTAGCTGTGAACGAGCCTCAGCGCTTAATCGTTTTGCCTTATTTCTATCTTCCAAAGAACGGGTATGGTCTATAGCAATTTTATTCTGAATAATATATTGCTTTTTTGCAGCTCGATACAGATTTCGCCACCGTTCGCAGGACTTCTCAAATCGATTCGTTATTTGAGAAAGAACATCCTGAAGCCACTTCTCAGTAAACCAATCAGCGTTAGAAAAATATAGCTTCATAGATTCTAAGATTTTCGAAGCATTTAATTCTGCCTTTTTGCAATAAGCATCTGAATTGAGGGTATCTTTAACCGAGTCAAGTAATTCTAATTTAGGCTCTTCTCCTTCTAAGTTTAGGAGTTCGACCAAGGAAGTGCCTAAACTCAGACCAGATGCAGCAAGCCAAATAGCATGGATGTGAGCTCGAATAAGATCCTCATTCGCTAAATCTAAACGAGGCGGAGTTACGGAACCAGCGACCATCTTATTCGGCCTTCTGAAGAAATATTGATCATGAGAACTATAGGTTGAACAGTAAGTAAAGACAAGCGCTGGTTGGCCACTGCGGCCCGCACGACCGCTTCTTTGCGCATAATTCGCCGGAGTTGGAGGCATATTACGTAAATTTACGGCGTTTAACTCTGCAATATCCACACCTAATTCCATTGTAGGTGAACAAAATAATATCGGTAGCCTGCCTTCGCGGAAGCGATTTTCTCTTTCAATCCTGGCATCGTATTGAACTTGTGCGGTATGCTCTCTTGCCTCCAATCCCTTACCAACATCTGCGATAGTCTTATAGAATTCAATAAAGAAGGGATTGGTACGGCCCCCTGTTTCGGAAGCTCGAGGAACACGAATCGGGTCATAAAATGGTTTTGACCCATCCGCCACAACCCAAAGTAAAGCTGAAGCAGGGATTTGATATCCAGGGACATCCTCAGCATCTCGTGGTTGAGCTACAATCTCGGTTAACCCGCCAATCCTTAAGGCTTCAAGTAACTGGCGACAAATATCCTGTGTTTCATCAATACTAATTTTATCCGCATAGTGATCAAAAGTACTCGATCTTCTGATATATTGACCAAACCCTCCTCGGGGAGATAAATAGGAATACCCTCTAAAATCCTCTCGTGTTCGTGATCGAGGATATAATACTGCTGCGTGTTCCATTAGCTCATTCTCATCAATAGCCCATGGAGCTATTAAGCGTTGCGAGCTTTGCTGTTGTATTGGCTCCTGACGTACCTGGTCTAAACAATCTACTTTAATTGCTAGTTCACGCCGCATAAAATCTAACAGAGTTTTTGCTACTTTTAGTCGAGTATCCGGAGAGGCCGCGGCTAATGCAGGATGTGCGTTTTGCCAT
>CAZKPL010000148.1:0-2327 GCA_964554625.1 uncultured Nitrosomonas sp.
CAAACAGACATGAAAAACTCCCAGAAAATCATTCAATCAGAAATGAAAACCGGGGGAATTATAACATAAAAATGGGTGTTAACGTAATATTATCAATGAGTTATTGACAAATCAGGGGCGACCACATACCGTCTCTTGCGCCCAGGCGGGCAAGACGAACAGCAGTAGGGGCAACAGCAAAACATGCAGGAGCACCGCCCAGCCTCGCCTAAGTTGTCCAGAGCAGGGGTTTTGCCAAGACAATAAAAGATGTCGGAGATGCCTGCGAGTATTCGTGCTCTGATCCATCGCTGTTTTACCTTCATTCATCGTGCACTTCCTTCAGACGCATTGCTTCAGCTCCGCAATGCCGCTAAAAATTCGTCGGAATCGAATCCGTCTTTCATGTGATGCTCTTTGCCGCCACGGCGAATGACCAGGAATGGCGTGCCATTGGCGCCATAGGCTTTGAACTCGGATTCGCAGTGCGGCTCGATGCTCATGTTGCATTCGGTGTAGGCGAAGCCGTTTTGCGCGAGCCAGCCTTTGGCTTGGGCGCAGTATGAGCATTCGGTGGTGCTGTACATCACGACTTCTTCGGGTTTGATGCTGGCTGCCAAAGCTTGTATTTGCACGGCGCTCAGATCCGCAGTGGTTGAACTACCGCTTGAGCGATGCGTCCAGCCATAGTAGGCGACGAAGGCGATGAGGAAGGCAAATAGAAGTTTCATTTTTTCAGCCTATTACGGCTATGGCCATTACCTGCTAGCGGCAACAAATCTGATAAATCGATCCTAAATTTTGGACTCACCGAAAAATGGGGGGGGCGTGGCACATCCTGGTCAAGTCTGACAACTCTGTTCAAGCCGGAGCAATCGTAATTTTCCCTACCGTAAATCCTCCTACCTCTAGCGCCTGCAGTATCAAACTGCACATCGATCATACTTTCCGCCTCCCAAGAAAGATGTTCAAAATCTCGTATTGCACGCTGAGGATCAGGGAAAGTGGTGCAAACTTCTCGTTCACCTATAAGTTGACGACCCTTTTTAATTTGCAGAACGACCATACACCAGCGAAGATCCGAAGCAGGCTTGACATACAAACGCGCCGAGTATCCTAAACTGGACTTTTCAGCCCTATTACCTATTAGTTGTGAATAAGTTTGACATTCAAGCCGAACCCGTTCAGCCAACGCATCAAGCCATCCGGATTCAACCTGAACCGTATCGAGAACTTTTTTTAAACCCGCAACGATAAGCTCTACAACGTATTCAATAAATAGCTCTGTTGGCCAGGATTCAACCCCCTCCCATGAAGCGGCCACTGTTACATCCGTTACGCCATCAAATACTTCGCCCCAATAGCCCTCATCCGTCTCGCCAAAATAAATATTCACCTTTGCAATCTTATTTGGTGTGCATATTCTGAGCTTTCTAAGTTCAGCTACAAATATCCATTCCGGAACTAACCTCTTCCAAAACCAGTCGTGTGCTGTTTTGCCATCGCCCCACCGCAGTTCCAAATCTCTAATCATCATGGTCTCTTATTCCTAGGTGGCTTTTCACCATATTTATCCATGTGATCATAGACGGCTTGACGCTCCTTCTTCAGGATATCTGCCCTATTGTTCGCAGTATCAACGACTTCATACTTTTCGCCTGGCTTTAGCTGAGAATTTGGACGCGGCAACCCGTTCCTATTTGGAGGCGTACTTGTTACGCCATATTTTTGTGTATTGCCATTCCTATCAAAAATTCGATACAAATATTGCAACTTGGAGCAACTCTTTGAGTTCCCGTGGTTATGCACCCCCACCCCATCAATGCCAACAAAGTAGGTATGGGCATTGGCCACTTCGATATTGAACACCGGCAGGGTTTTGCGCTCGGTGCGAATCTCGGCGATCTCCAGCGCAGGCTCTGAGTTTTCATCTCCGCCTTTGAGCAGCAGCTTGCCGCCCTTCTTGAGCATCACCGCATCGCGCCAGCCCTCGGTGGTTTTGAAGGGGTGCCCTTCGGTGGCAGTGAGGTTCTGGCCGTTCTCCAACGTCAGGTGGATGAGCGTCTGCTCCTTGAAACTGGTAAAGACGTCCGTCACCTTCTCATAGCTCAAGCGCTGGTCTTGCTGGACTTGGCTGCCCTTGTCCTTCCACTCGGCTATCGCCAGCACCTCGTCGCCCACTTGCAATTGGCCGATGGGTTTGAGGGTGGCCTTGCCTTGCTGCGCATCCTGGCTATTCGCCCCTTGCGGCTTGGCATGCACCACCGTGTCGGCAGCGAAGCTGTTGACGGCACAGGGCAGGCTGTCCCATGCCTTCTTGGCCCATCGGAATCCCTTCCCGGCCAACA
>CAZKPL010000149.1:0-2299 GCA_964554625.1 uncultured Nitrosomonas sp.
CCCCTCAGATGCATTTCACTTCGGTGGCGGGCGACAAGAGCTTGAAAATCTGCTCGACGTTGATCTTGACCGCGCTGTTCTTGTAGCCCGCGTCGCGGAACACCACACGCAGCGGCAGATGCTTGGCCAGTTCCTTGACGAAGGCCTCGTCGATGCTGCCGCTGGCATCGAAGCAGGCGGCTAGCGCATTGCCATCGACAAAGAACACATCCTTGCCTTGAATCGACTTTTTGGTAATGGGCAGGGCCAGATCCACGCCCCAATCCAGCATCACCTGGAACAGCAGGTCTTCAGGCGTGCGCTCGGGCTTGATGTTGTCGACGAACAGGTCGAACTTGGCCTTGTCGAGCGCATCCGGCGCGTAGTAGACGTCCGCCATGTTGGAAGTGTCAATCTTGAGGGTGCGGAAGCCGACGTCCTTGTTCCAGTTTTCGTGACAGGTTTCGGCAAGTACGCTTTTGCCCGCACGACGGATGCGCTCACGACTGACTTCTGGAATAGTCTTGAATCCAGCTTGATGCGCCGCTGAATCCTCACTTGTCTTTTCATCAAGCTGAACCATCACGAATCTACGGTTCCCGCCGTCAGTAGCGTTCTGCAACATGACTGAATGTGCAGTTGTCGAAGATCCAGCAAAAAAATCGACCACGATGTCGTCACCCTCGGTCAACATCTCGACCACTTCCTGAAGAACGAGCTCGTCCTTGGGAAAGTCGAACAGGTCGCCATCCATGAGTGCACGCAGGCGTTTTGAAGCTGCACGTCCATCTTGATAGAACACGCTGTAAGGCGTTTGCTGCTCTTTGTCTTTCAGGTGAGACTTGATGCAAGGCACAGCGTTTTCGTCATCCCCAAAATGCACGCGATCATCATCTATCCATTCCTGCATGCGTTTTGGGTCGCTGGTCATCCACCCCCTGGACGGAACCTTGACGGGCTTCTTTGTGACGGGGTGAAGCACCTCGTATTTCGGTCCACCACCACCAGGCCATGAAATGTTGTCCGGGAAGTAAAGTCCGCGTGCGTCAACGTGCGCATAGTGCTTGTGCGCCTTAGACGGATGACCGTCAGAGAGTGATCGATACCATTCTTTCATCCCTTCGGTCATTGCCTTGTAATCTTTGCCGTGCTGGCGTTTCAGGCGTTCATACTGAGCGTAGATTTCATCCAACCCTTTTTTGCGCTGCCGCCATGTAATTTGCTTAGCGCGCAGGTATTCAACATCGCGGGCATAGCACACGATGTATTCGTGGGAGACGGACACTAATCGTGAATCATTTTTCCGCCCTGCAGCCCATACCATGTCGGCGACGAAATTTGACTGCCCGAAGATTTCGTCCATGATCAAGCGAAGCCGGGGATGCTCGCCTTCATCGCAGGAAACAAAAATTGCCCCATCCTGCCTGAGCATGTTTTTAGCCAAGCGAATGCGTGGTGCAATCATCGTCAGCCAGTTGGAGTGGAAGCGGCCATTTCCTTCTGGGTTGGCTACTAGGCGCGCGCCTTCTTCGCTCCGTTCGCCAGATGCAACCTGATGCGCGATCTGATCAGATGCAAAACTATCCTTGTAAATAAAATCTTTTCCCGTGTTGTACGGTGGATCGATGTAGATCATCGTGACTTTGCCGAGGTAGGTTTCCTGCAGCAACTTCAGCGCATCGAGGTTATCGCCTTCAATGAACAGATTCTTCGTGCTATCGAAGTTCACGCTCTCCTCTCGGCAAGGGCGCAGAGTTTTGGCAATAGGCGCATTTGCCGTCAGCAGTGCCTCTCGTTTTCCCGGCCAGTTCAGGTGGTAGCGTTCCTGCGGCCCTTCCACAATCGACTCGGTCAACTCTTGCCGCAACTGGTCAAAATCCACGGCCAACTTCACGCTGCCGTCCTCGCCCTTGGCTTCGGTGACGCAGCCCGGAAACAGATCACGAATACGGGCGATGTTGTCCTGCGTGAGATTGGGTGAATGCATTTTTAGTTTTTCCATGTTCTTTTCCTCTGGACGCCAGTGGTTAGCGGCTCACAATTCAAGTTCGTATTGGTATGGTCAGTCGCCTTGTTGCCAGTCCTGGCAAAAGTGCGTGCGCAGACTTTCGATGGCGGATGGCAAGGTGCCCTGGCAGGTCACACCCAAGTAGGTGGCTGCGCGGGTGGTGCCGACGTATAGGTATTTGTCGAACAGCGCCGGGTGTAACGTGGCGAGCTGGTCAATGCCGACAAAGAACACCGCCTCAAATTCCAGGCCTTTGATGTGCTGGATGTCGAACACGCGCACGTTGCTTTCCTGCCCCACAGCCTGGCCCTC
>CAZKPL010000150.1:0-2297 GCA_964554625.1 uncultured Nitrosomonas sp.
ATACAAAAGTCCGAATCAATAGGAGGTAGAAACAGAAATGTTGAAAAAAGTCGCTTAACTGGGTTGTCCGGTTTTACTTGACCAGGTCATTTCATTCATCGGGGAACACTGTCTATTCAATAGCTATGGGGCAGCTATAAAGTAGACTGTTATTTTATGCGCTCAGTTTAAAACTGACCAAGTGGTTTAGCCCGCATGCTGAAAGGAATGATGAGCATGGGCAGAAAGAAATTGACAGAATCGACCCAAGATGGCTTAGGGATAACGCCTCCATCCCCACCGCAAAACCGCCTTGTAGTGAGCAACTACAGGAACGACGGGTAGTTTTCAGAAAGAGGTTTAAATACAATTTAACGTCCCTAAAATGCTCTAAGGCATGAACCGCTTTGGTTTTTTTCAATCGTTTGTTTCTTAAGTAAAGTATAGGAAATAAAAATGGAAGATGATTATTGGCTGAGTCGTTGGAAGCAAGGAGAAATTGGTTTTCACCAGAATGAGATTAATCCATATTTGCGTCAATACTGGCAGATGCTACATCTTGCTCATGGCAGTAAAATCTTTATACCCCTATGTGGAAAAAGCAGTGATATGCTATGGCTGCATGAACAGGGACATTCAGTGCTTGGTGTTGAATTAAGTGCTATCGCTGTGCAGGCGTTTTTCGTGGAAAACAGATTTTCTCCGCTTCACGTGACCAGCGGAAAATTCGATTGCTTCGAAATAAATGGTATCAATATCCTCTGCGGTAATTTTTTTGATTTGGGAGAAGATGATCTAGCGAAGGTAAATGCAGTTTATGATCGCGCATCATTGGTTGCACTGCCATCAGAAATGCGTAAACATTATGTTCAGCACCTATTGAGGATCTTGCCACCCGCAACAAAAATCCTGCTCATTACTTTCGACTATCCCCCGGCAGAAATGTCGGGCCCACCGTTTGCGGTCTCTCCAGGTGAAATAGAAATGCTCTATCAAGAACACGCTGAGATACGGCTATTGGCTCGACTGGATGTACTCGCACAGAATCAACGATTTCGAGAACGTGGATTGAGTCAAATGCAGGAAAGCATCTTTCTACTGACGCTCCATTAACAGAGTAGAATATTTCATGTGGCCATTGTTGCGATGGCTAACAAGATGGCACGAACGGCGTGGGCAATTTTGGCACACGATCGAGAGTACCAAAAGGGTTATGTGAGCCGAGTGCCCACATAACATAGAACAACCACTGAAAAGGAGTGGAATGCTGATAGGTTGTGCAGGTAGATAACCCGTGTGATGGCGAAGCAGGTTTGACCGCAAGAACGTAAGCCTGCATGATTCTCAGCGCATCGAGCGCGATAAGGAGATGAGAGCGTTCTTGGCGAATTTCATCGGGGTCCACAGATAGAAATCCAGTCTGCAGCAAGACCGGATATAAGACTGCAGCCGATTTCCTTTTTACCAAAATACGATATCTCTTGCCAAACCGGGAGGCGTCCATATAAGAATCATGCCCGCCATCAAATATAAAGTGGGCCTAAGCGACGATGAAAAACAGTATTGGCAGGCTCTGATCTGCAATGGTACAAGTGTGGCGCGCAGCTAAACGCGGGTGGGAATCCTGCTGAAGGTCGCAGAAGGTTTCCAGGACAAAGTGATCATCGTGGCGCTGGGCGTATTGCCATCAAGGGTAGCCAGGACCTGCCAGCGATGCGTGGAAGAAGGCCCGGAAGCGGTGCTGGAAAACTATCCCCGTCCAGGCCAGGTACCGAAGCTGACGCACAAATAGGCCGTCTACCTCATTGCCATCGCCTGCAGCGCTGCGCCGGAAGGCCATAATCACTGGACCTTGGCTGTTGGTGGATAAAGTGATGGGGCTGGTTTAAGCATTATCGTGCAGTCACGAAACCATCCGCCAGCTTTTAAAAAAAACACTTTAAAACCCTGGCAGCAACAGGAATGGCCCATCTCCTAAGGGATTGTCGGAAAATAGCCAAAACAGTGCTTTCATGAAAATAAGTTATTAATTAATCAATAGGTTGTAGATATAGCTAATCCCATACAAAATGATTTAAAGTGCATAGACGGCAAAGAACTGCGCCCGGCATTGGCGAAGGCGATTTTGATATCCTGTCGTTTGTGGAATGTCGCGTTGTCCATGACGATCACGCAAGCGGGCGGGAGTTTGGGCAAAAGGTGCTGCCTAACCCATGCATGGAAGATATCGGCGTGGATATTGGCTGTGAACAGGCCCGCAGTCAGGAGCGCCTTCTCGATCAAAGCGCCGATGGCATCGGTTCGGCCTCTTGCATGCC
>CAZKPL010000151.1:0-2252 GCA_964554625.1 uncultured Nitrosomonas sp.
TCTCGCGCACAGTCTTTCCAGTGTCACCAGCCGCCCAAGCTCTAATCCCTTTGTCAAACCGTCTGCCCTTCCACCAATCCGGATATTGCCCTGTCAGATGGTGCGTTAACTCGTAAAGTCCAGCCCCCTCGCTCTTCCCGACGCGATTACCCGCTAAAAACAGCCTTTGTCGAAAGGAGGCTCCGGCCTCAAAAAACGCCATATGCTTAGGATAAAGCTCACGACGCAAAGGGCCATCATCCGGATAATAGGACAGGATTTTATTCTGTCTTTTCCGTCTGACGGCCTCTTCGAGAAGTTCCAGATATTCCAGTTTTGTCACAGAGCAAATATAATAATTCCAGCTGAAACAAGCCAAATTATCGCAATGATTTCAATCACAATTAATATCAATCAACTCGAGAACAATCGTTGAAAATATAAAATCCTTTGATTTTTGATTTGCAGGAAGCTGATCATACTCCACCAGGCAAGGGTGCTCCTTCTTCGAAGAATCTTTTATAGCACCGTACTTCCACCCATCCTTTACCTTGTCAGCCACCCACGCATCATGCTGATCAGACGGTGTTTTTTCAGGGTTTTCGATCTTAAACCTGACTCCGGAAATTGCACTTCTTTTCTGCCATTCGGGAGCGCTTTCCCAGCTTTGGATGCTATCATCTCCGATTGATTTGCAATAGGCTCTATTTACCTCGTGGCAAACTTTCGCTATATCTTCGATCTTTATTTTCATTTATTAATCTCATCCTGCGCAGCTTTGATCTTAGCTTCGATTTCCTCGTCACTCATTGATTCTACAATACTCTTAACCTCAGTCTTATCAACAAACATGCCAAGGTGACGCGCCAGCGAATCAAGCGCCCTAATCTTATCACACAGCTTGATTTTCTTCGTGATTCCAGCGGGCATGCCATCAGACCCAACTTCCTGCGTAACCTCAAACGATTGCAGAGTCGCGGCTGCGTCTCCATCAAGAAGCGGAATAGGAACCAGATTCCCAGTCGAATCATAAAATTTCCGAGGATCAACAAACGCTATCTTAGCGTATTCCGCAAGAACCCTCTCTTGTGTTATTTGCGTCTTCTCCATAAGTTCGTCTAACCTCTTGTTTATATATGACTTTATTTTAACGTACCTTAACATGCGGCTCGCTTCAGCATGAGCCGATGCCTCTGCATACCCAGCCGCTATAGCAGCCCTTGTTCCGTGATAATCAACTAGGTATTCCTCACAGAACAAACGCTGCTTTGCAGTTAGCTTGCCATTACTTTTATTTGATCCATGTATTAAAGCCACTGACTCATTTAACTTTAAACTCTAAAACAACAACAGAAACCTTGCTATCAGACTGCAATCCGCGCACCTTGGCCGCAACCTCAGCATTTCCATAATCCTCGTAAATCTCACCAAGAGGCTTTCCATCAGCATCAATCAACCCATATCCGTATTGCTTATATTCGCTCATAATCCTCCAAAATATAACGTCATACCAATCCGATACGCTAGACAACGCCAAGCTCAATCTCTTTCTTAATTTCCCTAAAGCTTCTTTCAACAATTTCCAAGCCTCCTTCACTTTTAATAACTCCTTTTATCCATAAAACTTCCTCACGAGATGGCTTATAGTAATCCATCACAAACTCAAATAATTCAATAAACTCACCATTCAACTTATTCTCCAAATCCTGACACCACCAGCATCAGCACGTGTAACAAATTTCTTCACAGGATTTGAGCGCATTCCAAGACTGTGTGAATATCTTTGCATTTTTAGAGCAGAATCAGAATCATACCACACACTGTCACCAATATCCATCCTAGCGAATGGATGCTTAGGCGGTCGACCAACACCCACCTTAACCATTGTCACCTACCACGCACAACGACAAGTTGACATACCCTTCCTGGCAGCCATGCAAATCAACATATTTAATCACGGCCAACGCCTCCCTGCCAGTTGGTATAAATAACCCATTTACCAACTGCCCCTCTCTAAACACCACCTCATCACCGACCTGGTAACATCTGTCATTAAACCTGCACTGCGCGGTCATTTTACCGTCAATAAAATCCTGAAAATACCGGACATCCATTTTTAATTCATGTTTCATTTCATCATCTCCAATAATATAGTCACTTACTAAATCTCAAGCACGCTGTAATCATAGTCAAAGTAGAAGGCTGGCTCATTCGCGCTCAGCTCAAATAAAAATCAGATAACAAACACCTGGAACAACAAACACAGAGCAAAC
>CAZKPL010000152.1:0-2239 GCA_964554625.1 uncultured Nitrosomonas sp.
CTTTGCCGTGCACTGGATCAAAGCGGAAATTCATGAATTCATCATGCGTAACTGGCGTTTGGTTAAAATAGCCACCACCAAGCAACAGCGCAAACTGTTCTTCAACTTGCGTAGCATGAAACAAGGACTGGATACGATGAATCCGCAGGAAGTGGATGCGATGGCCGCGCAATTGGGTGTCAAGTCCGAGGAAGTGGTCGAAATGGAAAAACGCTTCAATGGCGCGGATATTGCATTGGAGCCCGTATCGGATGAAGAAGATGAAACATTCAGTCCGATCAGTTACCTGACTAATGGCGAAGAACCGTCGCAAATCCTGGAGAACGAACAAATCGCGCATTTACGCGAGAAAGGATTGCAGCAATCGCTCGCATGCCTGGACGATCGCAGCCGCCATATCATTGAAGCCCGCTGGTTAAGGGAAAAAGATACGGCGACACTGCACGATCTCGCTGATGAATTGGGTGTATCCGCAGAGCGTGTCCGTCAAATTGAAGCCAAGGCACTGCAAAAAATGCGTGCCGCCTTGACAGTCGCCGCATAAAGCATGTGAGGTTATAATTTGTAATACCCATTTGATTTTGGGGCAGTCAAATGGGTGTATTATTTTAAAGCCGGAGAGGTACCGAAGCGGTCATAACGGCGCTGACTCGAAATCAGATGGTCAGGGCAACCTGGCACATGGGTTCGAATCCCATCCTCTCCGCCAAAGATCCAGCATCCATGCCGTTATTAGCTAAATCATCCAGCTATTCCCATCAATCATCCCATCAAAATGTTTTTGGTTTAAAGCCTAATTTTTGGGATAGCCACACAGAAAACCTGACCTTCTACATCCAGGGATAGCCTTTGAATACTATTCCAGGTCTCCACTGGCGATAACAGTCTTATCGAATTGTAATCGGATTCTGATTAGCGCTTTCTTATTATGGCAATATTTGCCATTTTATGTTATTTATGTCACATTAAGCGACAAGATAAGGAGGATGCATCTATGCAAAGTATGAATATCTCTCTGCCCGATCCCTTGAAAAAATTCGTGGATGGACAGATTGCTCAGGGTCGCTACAGCAGCGCCAGCGAATATGTTCGCGAATTGATCCGCGCTGATGAAAAGCGCAAAACTGAAGAACAACTTGAAGCCAAGTTACTGGAAGGACTGAGCAGCCCAGAAAGTGAATTGACATCTGCGGACTGGAATGAGATTCGCAAAGAAGCCCTAGCTAGGCTAGAAGCACGAAAGAAACAACGTTGATGCCTAAAATCTATCAACGCGCGACAGCGAGGCGCGACTTGGTAGAGCATTTCGTTTATCTTGCGGAAAATGCGAACCTGGAAACAGCCGAGCGCTTTTTGACAAAAGTAGAGGCCAGCTTCAACGATCTGTCTGAGCGTCCAATGATTGGCGCACCCTTGACGCTCCATGATCCGGCATTAGCAGGCATTCGCAAATGGCCAGTTAAAGACTTTGATAATCACCTAATCTTCTATCTTCCTCATCATAACGGCATATCAGTCGTGCGTGTACTGCATGCGGCGCGTGATTGGTGGAGCTTGCTCGGAATTAAAACTTAATTCGAGCCGGAGAACAAAGATCGCCGGCCATCTCCCTAAGAAGAATTCCCATATAGTAACCGGCAGCAGCACTCTGTTTCCTTCAACCAACGATAAGATAAATTATCGTAAGCTAGAAGATCTTCCTGGTAAAACAAAATATTTCCCCTGCAATTGAATTCCTGTCTTGTCGTACAAACTGATCTCCTTCATCTAAAGCTCGACCAGAACTCTCCGTAATGGAGATTATTGGATAACTTAAATTACTTTGTGCAGAATCAAGCGTCAGACGGTAATGGATAATTAAAAGAAATGCTAAAGATTGCGTGGTATTTCCGTGATTGGAAAGTTTCTAAAAATTATCAGGATATAACAACAGAAACTCCCAGCGAGGTCTGTGCATGGGAATTTCTGCGAAGGAATATTGAGTATCAGTATGATTTTTTTGAATACACCAGAACCGGTCAATTTCCCAGTTATGTTTCTCATCTAAATGAATTAGATTCTACCAACATGTGTGATTGGTATAGCATAGACAGTGAGTCAAAAAACTTTAATCCGCACGATGATACCCCACCAATTTTTTATATTGATGCCGAGCCAATTTTTACCACACGACGATGTCCGGACAGATGTAAGAATTTCTAGCGTTGTTTACAGTATTCAGGAGAATACTGTAGATGAA
>CAZKPL010000153.1:0-2238 GCA_964554625.1 uncultured Nitrosomonas sp.
TCAGCCTTCTCGATGCGCAACCCCATCTCAAGGTATATCTGCATCAACTGGTCGCCATCTTTCTGGCCGCGACCACGTGCAGCTGGGTCGATTACTCCGTTAATCCACTCGCCCCTTGATTTGATAGCCTGGGCATGCACAATAGGTTCAGCCTGCCCTCGATAGTGCTCGCTGTACAAATAGATTACCCCAGTGTCAGGGTTTTTCGCGCCCCACACTGCGGCTGTACGATTCCAGCCAACATCAAGACCATACGCGCGCGGCCAATGTTTCGGGATTTCAAAATCATCTACAACAAGATCGGATTCGGGCACCGGATAAATTGCGCCAGCGCCAAGTTGTGGTATTCCCTTCGATCTTGCATCCCGCTGAAATGGTGGGATTGAGTTCCATAGCTCTTTCTTAACCTTCTCGGAAAGATGAGGCACGTCATTCCATGTCGCCATTATCACACATTTCGATTTGTCTTCGAGCTCTTGCAACTGACCGCCCGGGAGGAATGACAATACCACCTCTGACATCCCCATAAGCGGGGTAAATGTCATCATCAGCATCCCGTTATTTGTCATTGTCCGCAATAGGCACTCTGTATATATTGCCATAGGCGGCTCTTCATCAAGAAGAATCACATCCTGCTCAGTCCCTTGGAATGATTCCCTACGCTGATCGTATGATTTAAATACTAGTTGTGAGATTGTGCCGCTGACGTGCCGCACATAAACAATCTCCACAGAATCCGCAACACCAGCTCCACGGGATACGCGGTCAATTGTTTTCTTTGGAATTAATCCGGTTCCCCACTCTCCAGGTGGCCCCAGCATTTTGTTTTGCAGAATTTCGCGCACCGTCTTTCCAGTGTCCCCAGCCGCCCAGGCTCTGATACCTTTATCAAACCGCCTTCCTTTCCACCAGTCAGGATATTGCCCAGTCAGATGGTGAGTCAATTCGTAAAGCCCAGCGCCCTCGCTATTGTGGGTGACTATTCCATGTTCTATGACAAACGTATGCGATGGATGATCAACCTCTATACATGTCGCAAGACCTCTGTCCTTTTTTTCTACACTATGCACCAGCCAGTTGCATGTTTCTTTTAGAGGTCTCCATCTATCAGCTTTTCTTGATAGCCTGAAAGGGCAAATACTGGCGCTTCTTAATATTATCCTCCAACTTGGCTTACCATTACCGTTTTGGCATTTTGTTACGCGCTTTACTCTTCTTATTTTCATGCCTAGCGATACCGCTAGCCATTCAAAACCGTCGGCCAGCTTGTCGGAGCAAGTTGCGTACTCCATAGCTCCGTTTTCCTCACCGATATACCCATCCGAATCCATAAGACCCTGCAAAACTGACAGCCTTGATTCAGCGCATGAATACAGATACAAGTCAGGTATGAATTTTGATTCTGATTTTGTTCCCGAGAGACCAAGCGCCCTAACTGCAGGCATAGCTCCGTTAATTCCATATTCGTATCCGCCGTAATGCGTTACTTTAAAATGCTTCTTAACCGAGTCTATAATCTCATAGTCTGATGATGTAAATTTTATAGAATCCCTAGACAAACCTCCATCACCAAGGAGAAGCCCAAGAACATAAGAATCAATAGGCAACTCATTTTTATCGCCAATGTCGAACGGCTTAGATATCGGAATAACAGCCCTTTGCTTAGGAAGGCAGCTTAACCTAGATATCTCCTTAGTATTTCCAACTGTCCATTCACCGTGAAACCTGTTCTCTATCTTTTTCCCATGGCTGTGCTTATACTTGAATCTAGCGCGCGGATGCTGATAAATCCACTTGTGCTCACCGCATGTGTAAATATCATGAATTCCATCGAAAGACATTCTGTATAGATCAACTTCTCCTTGCGGATATACTCCGATTACATTTGTTACGCTTCCATCTCCAGCAATAACTTTATCGCCAACAGAAATATCCTCTATATTTTTCCATCCGCATGGAGTTGCAACGCCAGTACCGTGTTTCAACGCTTTCCCGACGCGATTGCCAGCTAAAAACAGCCTTTGTCGGAAAGAAGCCCCCGCCTCAAAAAAAGCCATATGCTTAGGATAAAGCTCACGACGCAAAGGGCCGTCATCCGGATAGTAAGACAGTATCTTATTCTGCCTTTTCCGTCTGACGGCCTCTTCTAGTAATTCCAAGTACTCGGCTTTTGTCACAGTATCAACGTAATTGCAACCAGTGCAAGCCAAACGCAAGCAAGTAACTCAATCACTTCTT
>CAZKPL010000154.1:0-2218 GCA_964554625.1 uncultured Nitrosomonas sp.
CTGATCCGCATGGGAATCCTCAGAAACGACTCCGATTAAGTGCAGAACGCTCTAGTTAGATAACGTAAAAATCCGCATGGGTTAGTATAAGCCCGCCGGTTAGCTGGGCGAATTGCTGAGCGCTTCCACCACCAATACCGTCAGCGTCATAACTGAGAGCGCCAGTTTGCGTGTTATAAATGATCCGATCCGTGGTATCGTGCGCTGCTGTGCCGATGTGGAAAGCTGCAGCATTGAGACTGCCAGTGGTCAGGTTGGTAAAAATGGTGTTTTCCAAATGGATTGTGTCATCGACTGGGGAGAAGTCGGTAATTTTATCGATGGCGCCGATAAAGGAAGCATTGAATACGAAAATATCATGACCTGCTCCACCGGTTAAAGTGTCTGTTCCTGCGTTACCCCATAGCTTATCGTTATGGCTGCCGCCATCAATCTTATCGTTGCCTGCGTTACCGTAAAGTTTGTCGTTGCCACTCAAACCAGAGAGGACATCAGCTCCAGAAGTCCCCATCAGCGTATCAGAACCAGATGTACCAGAGATTGTATTAAATGCTGGTTGGGATGAAGTACCACTGCTGGTGATTGGATCGATCAGATCAAGTTTTACATTTTTACTATTAATGCTGACTTGTTGAGTCGTTGTAGTAAATCCATCGCTGGAAAAACTGACTGTATAACTTCCGGAAGCGAGTTCTAATTCGTAACCACCAGTTGGACTCGTCTGCGTCGTTGTGATGGTACCAGTTGTATTATTTCTGGCGCTGACAGCGAAGCTACCTAATCCTTCATTGATATCATAACGTTTGTCACCATCCAAATCATCAAATGCAACCCCCATTAGGAAAGGATTAGATGCGGTCCGAGCAAAGTTTTGTGTCACAAAAGCCCCTTCGTAGCCACTGTACTGACCAACTGCCAGACCGACCCCAATTTCGCGGTAGGTATCATTTAATATGTTTGCCCTATGACCTGTTGAATTCATTAACGATGCATGCAATTGTTCCACTTCATCCAGTAAACCTACCGGTGCGCGGGTGCTCATCCAGGCAATATTCTCTCCCCAAGCCCAAGAACCGGAGAATACATAACCCGCTGCTTTCATGCGATCGCCTGGACTTGATCCACCCGCGCCGGTATGAGAAAAAGTGTCGGTTGCGATCATCCAGCTACTATGATTCTCTGCTGATTCGTTTAAATCACCGTCAAAGGCGAGGGGCTGGGCACCAACCTTAGTACGTTCGACATTGATTAGTTCTAGCATGTATTGCTCGTAAGCGCTAGCTTGAGACATAAGAGACTCCTGTCTGTTCGGCTTGTGAAATTTGAATATGGAGAGGGACAGTACTAAAGACTGAATAACCTGTCAATCACGATAAGGAACGCGATGATTGTGTCATCATCATAGCTTTATACAAAGTGAGTGGATGTGAATTCGAACTATTATTACGCTTTTTTGTTTTGTTGTGACACATATGGAATGCCTTCATGACAGTGCGATTCAGTTGGCCAGAAATCTGGCTTAGGTGAGTGAATGACTCTTGAGATTGCGGTGAGGGTTATCACATTATATGAATTTCCATGGCGATGCATTTAAACTTCAATAGGACTGATAAAGTTTTAATTGACGTGAATTCGGCATAAAAAAAGCAGTAAAAAAGAACCTGAATTCCTTATGATGAAGCTATTTAGCCTGAATATTGCACGGGCATCAAAAATAAGAACGAATTTGCCAGAGATTCATTTTTCAAGAGGATAAATCAAATTTCTATTCAGAATTTGTTGTAATGAAACGTGCTTTTCTGCATATTTTGGTGGAAATCATGGCAAAAAAGCGGTTTTTCTCTGTTGCCAAGCGAAGCACATCCGCCCCATCGTTATTTTATGCGGTAAATGTCAGTGTAAGGTTATGAGAGTGAGTTATCCAGAAGTCAGTCTGGCTGCGACTTGGAAGAACAGTTTTTGGTAAGGGCGACTACTTGCGAGTAAAAAAACAAATACGGCGGGTATTACGCAGGATGACGGCGCCAATTTTGATCAGTTTGAGGCACAGTGTGCTCACATGGGCTTGAGCCAGTTCTGTGTCTTGCAAGGCAAGGCGCCGTATGGTCTCCAGCAGGATGTAGGCCAGGGAGGATAGAAGTCAGACGAAATTGATTTGACTACCGCCGATGGCAACTGGTGCGGTCTGCAAACAAATCAAGCTGGTGTTCCTTGATGC
>CAZKPL010000155.1:0-2201 GCA_964554625.1 uncultured Nitrosomonas sp.
ACGATGAACTCCTCGCTCATGGTGTTGCCACCCAAAGGCGCACGATAGGCGACACGGACGCGGCGTGTCTGATTTCGCTGAAAGGATACCGATTTCACCCAATAGGCGGTAAGGTCATAGTCGGTGTTGGGATCGCCGGCCAAAATGCGTCTCGCTGCCACAGGCCGACCGTCTACCCAGGTGGCGAAGCTCTTGAAGGTAGTGGCTGTTTTTGCGCTGTTCGCATCGAAATCGCCGCTGGCACCTTCGGGAAATCCCATCAGGACGGTGCGCCTGTTGCCTGAGTTGTGAAATTCAAAGTTGGCCGTAACATCGTAGTACTCGGCACCGACAACGACGTTCACGCGTTCGCGCACCATGCGCACGCTGGGATGCTCGCCCGACAGCACACGGACTTTTTGCAATGAGCCAATAGCTGCCGGCGAGCCACCCGTGCCTTCGATGGCGCTGTCGTTGGCCAACCCAGCATGTGCCAAGGCACAGAGTATGGCTGGTAAGAGGAGCAATCGTATCATGCTGATACTTTAACCGAGCGGAGGTGACCGCTCCAAGTACATGCCCTGTCGGATTCCAAATAAATAATAATATCGGACAGTGTCAAATTAAACAAAAATATCCTAAATCTGATAGCAAAGTGGACACGTGAAACTATGATGGCGCGCTGATTTTCGGTTGCGTCTCGATGTGGTTTAATTATCCGCGAGCTGTATGGATGAAGTAGGAACTGATCCGGCCTGAAAACCTCGGACACGAGATTCTCTTTTGAATGTACTTCATCATACAGCTCCTGGCAGCGGAGTGTGATTCCTCTGCGCGAACTCATTGGGTGATTTGTAACCTAATGAGGAATGCTTGCGGAATCGGTTGTAAAAAATCTCGATGTATTCGAAGACTGCATCACGGGCTTCCTTTTCGTCTTGAAAGACACGATCTCTGATCGTGCTGACTTTGAAGCGACCAAAGAACGACTCCATAGCGGCGTTATCGTAGCAATTGCCCTGGGCGCTCATGCTGGGCTGGAGGCCATGCTCCATAAGCATTTTTTGATAAGCGGCGCTCGCATAAGTACTGCCTCGGTCGCTGTGGTGGATCAATCCGTCAGAAAAACCTCCTTTTTTGTCCAAAGCATTTTGGAGCGCCTGACAAACCAACTTGGCATCGTTGCGCGCTCCCACGCTCCAGCCGACGATCTCGCGACTATGCAAATCCATCACCGTGGCCTGGTAGAAGAACCCGTTCCGGGCCCGAAGATAAGTGGTATCGGCCACCCATACTTGATCGCAGCCCGTTACCCGAACCCCTTTTAGCAGGTTGGGGTGATAGCCCCAAGCGTGCCTGCTATTGGTGCCCACCGGCTTGAACTGGCGCCGCGGCGAGACGGTCAAATCCAATTCCCGCATCAGACGTAGCACCCGGTCGCGGCCACAGGCAATTTCCTTGGTATGTAAATGGGCGTGCATCGTTCGATAACCGTAGCGGCCTTTGGCGATCTGATCGATGTCTCGAATCTGGTTTTTGATGACCTCATCCTGCAACGCACGCTTGCGAAACGGGGCATTGCGCCAGTGATAGTAGGCGCTGCGCGCGACCCCGAGAGCCTCGCACCACAATCCGATCTCAGCCGACGGTGCCGCCTTGATCGCTTGATACTTCATAACGGCTGCTCCGCAAAGTATCCCACTGTTTTTTTTAGAATCTCGTTGATCTTCTCGGCGCGTTGCAACTGCTTGCGCAAATGTTCGTTTTCGGCCACCAGAGCTTGCGCATCCAGGCCACTTGGCGAAACCTGCAGCGCCTTAACCTGCTGCTGTTTCCATTTATACAGCAAGCCTTCGCTAACACCCAATCGCTGCGACACCTGCGACGCACTCATGCCATCCATCACCATCAGACGAACTGACGACTCTTTGAACTCTTTGCTATAACTCTTTCGGGACATGATTCTATTCTCCTATTTAAGAGAATGCCGTGTCCGTTTTTCGCGGGCCAGATCATTGATTTGATTACCAGCCGTCGGCCAAAGAATAGGTTAGACGATATAATCATATTTTTGGTATTTATTAGCCTTTTTATCTTACTTGTTTGCTGCCGCGATCAGTGGAGTAAACAGAATAGGTGAGTAGTTTTCTCCATTAAAATTTTATGCCGTCCCTGTTTTAATCTGACGGATACCATTGATTCGGTGACAAAATATTATCCCG
>CAZKPL010000156.1:0-2142 GCA_964554625.1 uncultured Nitrosomonas sp.
TTGCAAACAACGCCTCCCAGTTTTGCAAAGAATCATAATCCCGTATAAAATGCGCCCCCGCCGCCAGCGATCCCCACAAATATACGTTAGGATGATTTGTCAAAAGCCAGTTTGTTGGAGACGCGTCGGACAATTCATATTTTGCTTTGTACCTGAATCTAAACGAGTATTCTATGTCAGACGGAAGATCGAGCGCGATGCTCTGACCATCTATAGCCCAGTAAGTAGGTGTGCTTGGCGTATCATCAACAGGTAATTCACTTGGTATCACATATATCATCTTGTCGCGTGGATTCCACTCCGTCATCCAAAGAGCGATGGGCTCCACGTAATCCGATGGGAGCGCAATAAATCTACTGCCTATTACAGATACTAAATTAACCTCTTTTACACCAGGCTGTGACTTAAACACATCGTTTATTCTGACTTCACACAGACGTACAAAATCAGCAAGCCTGGCGCTTGACAGATCGTCTCTGTGCAGCCATTCGCTTATCGCGGTCTTTAATTCGCTGTAATTCGCTATTGTCATCTACAATCCAGCCATTTTTTTCGTGAGATTCTTTTTCTAAGTCACTGTAAACATTAGTATAACCGTGTTCAGGATGCTTCATGCGAATTGTCATTCGATCCTCCCGGGCATGATAGCAGAAATTCGTGAAAATTTCCTTCAAAAACATTGTCTTCAGTATGATGATGCAGGTTTAAATCTGGAATAATAAACAGCTCCCCGCACCTCTCAATCCAGCGTTTGCAAAACGCATAATCCTCTCCATACCACACGCCATCAATTGCTCCGTGATTGAATAAATCAATGTGAGGCGAGCATTTCTCACCGTATAGCAGCTCAGGATATGCCGCAATAAATCTATTTACAGCATTTCTCGTTATTTTTAGAAAACCTGCTGGGGCGCTGTGCGCCAGTAATAGTCCGCCATCTCTTACAATTGGAGTCCCATCTGTACCAGGTATTAATTGCCCCATGTATTCAACAACCGGATTCTTAAATCTATACGTCCCGGCAACAACATCACCATCAGCTTCAATAAGCTTAAGCAAAGCATCCGGAGACCAGCTAAGATCATGATCTATAAATACTATTATATCTGCGCCAGCGTCCAGCGCCTTCCTCAGCATCGTTGCACGGGCGTTTGATATATACGGGCATCCCACCTCGCTGACCATGGAATGCTCATACCCATCTAGCAATGGCAGCGACGCTTCTAGCGAATCAAGCGTAACTTGATACGGCTTCTTGACTGTTGGAATACAGAATACTACTTTACTTTTTCTCATATAAAAACCCCGCCTAAGCGGGGTATTTGTTGTTAGTACATTGGAACTCGTTTTGTGTTGCCCTTGCTGCCTTTGCCCTTTTTGGATTTTGCCATTATGCAGTCGCCCACAGTCCTAATGCCTGAAGAGTTTTCTGAATCTCCTGCACAGCCGCTACCTGCGTCGCTCCGAATGATGAAGACGTTACCACGGCTGCTGTGGCATGCACCGCGCTTGAATAAGGGCGACGAACCACGGGAACAGCTCCGTAGAATGCTATTTTCTCGGTAGCACTCTTTCCCATCACCGCCCCATCTGGTGAATTATAAGTCACTTGTTCGTATGTTGCCATACTTTAAACCTCCTGTTTATTGAACATTATTAAGAGTTAGCAGCCCCGATCATGCGACATGCCCACTCAGGCCGTAGGGCAGCCATTCCATAGAGAATATCAAGACGCATGAGAAGCTCATCGTTACGAATATCACTAGCCATCCATACACGCAAGCTCAATCCATCCATCTCTCGGCGGGTGCATTTTAAAGCATCGTCCATTAGCGGAAGATCGGCTGTCACAAACTGGAACGCTTCCTTGTGGCACATAATGGGCTGCGCGTAACTGGTTGAAGCCGCTCCAACGAATGTCAATGCTTTAGCATTAAAATCAGTGGTTGCCAGTTCTCCGCCAGATGAGTTAACAACGTTTTTGTTTGCGCCGGTCAGATAAATGGCTGGAGAAACAGTAACATTGACCGATCCAGTCTCTGTTATGACGAATTGTTGCAAGTGAGCATACTTGGCTTTTGTTTCAGGATGGCATGCGTAAACACCAGCAATTGTAAACACCGATCCCACTACCTGGTCAGC
>CAZKPL010000157.1:0-2126 GCA_964554625.1 uncultured Nitrosomonas sp.
TGGGCGGTGCGATGGCGAAGGCCCAGGGCGGGAAGTTCATCGATGGGGTGAAGGGAGCGGCTATTGGGTACGGGGTGAGTTACGGGGTGGCCAGGATTGCCGGTGCGGTGAGGGGGGCAGCAAGTTCAAATGACAGAGCTCAGCTTGATAAGGCTAACCAAGAGACGCGAACTGCGTTCGTAGGTGGCGCGAACGACGATCACTCAAAGATCGTTAAGGACATGTTCGACGCGCATGGCGGACCAAACGACAAATACTTTGAATGGACACAAGGCAAAGAGTTGGCTGTTTGGATTGATGCAAATAAAGAATATTCACTCACCGTAATCGGCCATAGTTATGGCGGAGATACTGCTGCCAGTATTGTGGCTAAAGGTTATTACGTTGATAAATTAATCACTGTTGATCCAGTCGGGTGGACTCGCCCCAATTTTTCCAATGTAGCCAAATACTCCGGTACGTGGACTAACTACAATTCTGTGGGAACTGGCGTGACGTGGGCGAATTTCGTAGCAACCATAGGAAGGGCCTATAACAACGCGCCGCAACGCTATGCTGATTTCCATCACAAGGTAAAGCTGGATCACGTTGATATTTGCAGGGCTTACTGTAGGCCATAGGTTATTCATATGAGAGTTTTTTTATGTTTTTTGTTCACTTGCATTTTTCTAAATGGATGTTCTTTGACTCATGAAGTCGAGATACGAAAATACTCGATTGAGCACGTTCAACGATCCAATATTGGTTCCATTATCGGTGAAGATGTTAATTTGCCACTCATCAAGAATTTGAAGAGTGATGACTTCATTGTTTTTCGGTTTGAATCAAACGAAGACTTGTTGTCTTTAGCCAAAAAGATGGGCGCTAATTTATCTTCAGATGCATATTTTTGCGAGAAACCAAAGCAACAAGTTCTGTTGGGAATGCCTGATATTTATTCCGACAGTAAAAACGTAATGACTCTGAAAATTCAAGACGGCGAACGCCATAAAAACGATGAAGAGAGTCATCAGGCTTGGTACAGATACGAAGTTGTATTGTTTGCAAGTTGGGAAGCGGACAGAGAGGCGCCAAGGCAACATTCCGAAACAGAAAAAACATATTACTTGAAATACGATTTAATAAAAGAGCCAAAAGATATATGTGTTTCTATTTCCGGAGGAAATATGGTTCAGATGATCAAATCAAATACATTAACGATCACGGCAGAAGAGATTCGGAGAGTTTTAGAATAATCAAATGTATGACGGACTTCTCGGCCGCAACCTGCATGCCTACAACGCCCAGGGCCATCTGAGCGCGCTGCGCAACCACGCGAGCAACGCGCTGTACTACCAGGTCAACCAGAAGGACGCGCGCGGCAACGCCGTCGACGAGACCCACGGCAACGGGCTCAGCACCATCAAGGTCTACCAGGCCGCGACCGGTTATCTGACGGAGCTGCGCACCGGCACCGTTGCCAGTCCGCTGAAGAACGACCGTCAGCACCTGGCCTTTACCTTCGACAAGCTGGGCAACCTCAGCGCGCGCAGCGACACGCTGCGCGGTTTCAGCGAGACCTTCAGCTACGACACCCTGAACCGCCTGACCCCAAGTTCCGCACTTCGTCTCTGATTCAGGCCCCTGAAAGCCCTGCAGCGTACGGGATTTCAGGCTTTTTCGGCCTGTTTCCGGAAAAGTGATGTTGTGCCACGTTTTCTATATTTAGTGATTGTTCGTCGCTGGATATGGCTTATAATGTCGTGCCATGTATGCACGCATCAAACAAAGCGGTCCACGCCAGTATCTGCAGCTGGTCGAAGGTCGCCGTGAAGGCGACAAGGTGCGCCAGCGCGTCATTGCCACCCTGGGGCGGATCGATCAACTTCAGGACGGCGCACTCGATGCCCTGATTGCCGGCCTGCAACGCGCTGCAGGCCACAAGACGGTGTCGCCCGGACAACCCCGGTTCCTCGCTGCCCAGGCTTTCGGGCACGTGTACCTGCTCCATGAGCTCTGGCAGTCACTGGGCCTGGGGTCTGCGCTGTCCCGTGCGCTACGTTCCACGCGCCGCCGGTTCGACGCGGCGGCGCTGGTGCGCGCGATGGTCTTCAACCGCCTGTGCGAGCCCACCTCGAAGCTCGGCG
>CAZKPL010000158.1:0-2093 GCA_964554625.1 uncultured Nitrosomonas sp.
ATTCAGGATTTACAGGAGGTAACAAACATGCTTTCAGAACGTGTTAAGGAGTGGAGCAAAAACTGGGAACAGCAAGGTATAGAAAAGGGAAAAATGGATTTGTTGTTGCGCCTGCTGGAATGGCGTTTTGGCGCTGTGAGTGAAGCAATCAGTGCCCGCGTCAAACAGGCAGATTCGCCCACGTTGGAACTCTGGAGTAAGCGCATACTGACTGCCCAGACAATTGAAGAAGTATTTGCTGATTAGCCATCGCGTCATCTTCTCATGGGAGATCATGAGTTTGTTCATTGCCCCACACCAGCGGGTGTAAAGCGTTGAATTCTGTTTAACGCATCCTGCAAGGAATGGCGGGCAATTGCCATATCGTAATCCACCTGTAACTCCATCCAGAATTCAGCACTATTACCAAAATAGCGAGCCAGCCTTAGAGCAGTATCAGTCGTAATTGCGCGCCGTTCCCGCACAATATCATTAATGCGCGTAGCAGGAATTTGCAGGGCAAGAGAAAGCGCATGCGGTGTCATTTGCAGAGGCACCAAAAACTCCTCCCGCAGAATTTCACCAGGATGAACAGGTGCTAATTTTTTACCTACAGCAACGTCGCTGAAATCCATGTGCTCCAACTCTTCAAATCGAATCGTCATAACAGATATTCCTTAATGGTAATCAACAATTTCAACATCAAACGCATCGCCTGCCTCAAACCTGAAACAAATTCGCCATTGATTATTAATACGAATACTCCATTGTCCGACTCGATCAGAAGATAATTTCTCAATCCTGTTCCCAGGAGGGATGCGCAACTCTTCTATGGAAGAAACGCGATGCAGCTGCACCAATTTTCGACGCGCAACCTGAAGAATTTCCGGTGGCAAGCGCTTAATTTTTTCGTTGGCAAATAAGGCTGCTGTCTCTTTCGTAGCAAAAGTCTTGATCATGCTTGTAATAATATAACGTCAAACGTTAAACGTCAACACGCAAAGTAGAAGGGATATGGCCACGAAATGATTGATTCGTGAATAGTGGGATTGTGGTTAAAGAGAGAATGATTATTGCTGCCACCCAGCTTTTATGTCCCTTGTCACTCTGATGCTAGTGTCTAATTGCGTAAATTAGCTATGGTATTTTTTATTTGACTACCTTTAACTTCAGGACGGCGCCACTTAAATGGCTGAGCATTCTGGTTGTGACGAGTAATAAATGCTTCGATTGCTTCTTTTAATTCTGTGACATTACTGAAGCTTGCTCCTTTTAATGTCTTACGGGATAAGATACCGAACCATATTTCAATTTGATTTAACCAGCTTGCCGAAGTGGGCGTAAAGTGAAAATGTACTCGGCCTGAATATTTGTTCAGCCACTCATCATTTCTCTTGTGTGTGCAGTAGTTATCCAAAATAACGTGCACCTCTTTGCTTTCGGGTAAATCTTGTATTACAAGATCCATAAAATTCTGAAAATCCTCTCGTGTTTTGGTTTGAGTGGTTTGAGCTTTGATGTGGCCCGTAGCCACATTTAATGCAGCAAACAGATTGAGCGTACCGTGACGCTTGTATGTGCTTTTGTAAGCACGCACAAGCTTTTGGTCGCGTGTTTCAATATAGCCGGTTTCTCGTTCTAAAGCCTGGATGCTGGGTTTCTCATCAATACTTAAAACTAATGCATTAAGAGGTGGATTCAAATATAACCCGATAATATTTGCCGATTTCTCTGCAAACTCAGGATCAGTACTGATGCACCAGCTACGCGCTCTATGCAGATAAATCCCTTCTTTTTTTAATGCTCGCCAAACCGCATGAGTACTTGACCCCAGTTGCTTTGCCAAAGTTGGGCAATCCCATCTGGCCAAGCCTTGAGGTGGTTCGCTATCCAGCTTGGATAACAGCCTGTCCCTAAATGCTTTTCCATAGGTCTCAGGTTTGCCAGGTCGCCGCTCATCCTTAAGTCCGGCAATACCATACTTTGCATACCGTTTGCGCCATTTACTGACACGAAATTCTGTGGTTTCATATTCTGCAGCAACCATCTGGTTCTGCTTGCCTGCAGCGCAGGCTAAAATGATTCCCGCTCTCTCAACCATCCTGCGCTCCGCG
>CAZKPL010000159.1:0-2057 GCA_964554625.1 uncultured Nitrosomonas sp.
CTGTCTGTAGAGGACTTGCGGACGCGGGTTCAATTCCCGCCGCCTCCACCAATAACAAAGACCAACCCTTCATCCGGTTGGTTTTTTTGTGCCTACTCTCGCGTGTTTGGTGCGGATTCTTGCGGATTCCGAGGTTTCATAAAATTCCCAAAATTAGCTTAATTTTTCTCTCTTTGCGCCATTATTCTCTTTACCCCTGCCCGTCATGCAAGGACGAAGTCCACAAGTTCATATTTTTTAGATAAAAAAATCAACGCATTACGCGCGAACTAATCAAGCAGTTTATTTTCGGCATTGGTAGGCGGAGGAAACCTACTAGATTTTGAGAACGGTATCCTCAAAATTTCTATCGATTTAATCCTTAAGCACGCGTTCGATACCAGTCGGCCAGAGGTATCTTGCTGATCATATAAAAGCAGTTTATTCTTTTTAGCTTTTTCATGGTAGCAAGAGGTAGGATGAGAGGAGAAATGGATCATAACGCTGTTCCTGTGGCTCACCTTACCACACAAACAGACGCAGTACGCTATCGAACGCTAAGCCTTGTGTGGCTTGCCCTCATTTATCTGCACGTGGTGATTACGCTGGTCGGCTGGGTGCCTTCGTGGAGTTTAATATTCAGTATAGGAGTACTCGTGCCGCGCTGGATGCTTTCTATTCACGAGCTGTTTCATATTAGCAATGACCGCGAAGTTGATCCATTGACTCGTTTGCTGCCTCTACTGCTTACGCCATTTCAGCTAGGCTACCGAGAACACCGCAATATTCATTTTTGCCATCATCGATACACGGCAACGCGCCTGGATCCTGAGTATTTTCAATTGCGGGGCAGTAAATTGTGGGGATTTATCAATGCACTCACTGCGCCCGAGCAAAGCTTTTTTCGTTGGATGATACAGCAAGGTATGGACGCCGAGCTAATGCGAGGAATGCTGTTACGGTTGGCGATGTTCGTGTTGTTGGTTGTCGTAAGCGGACCCATCTTCTTATGGTACTGGTTACCCATTCGCCTCGCCTACGGAATAAGTTCTTTTTCCTTCTTCTACTGCTTGCACCGTAGAGGTGAAGCCTATGGCGTCTATCCACTGAAATTTTCTCGAAGAACAGCATGGTGGTTTGCATTATTTTTCGGACATGATAGCCTTATGGCTACCTGTCATCATGACCTCCACCACGCCAATCCAAGAATTGCTGTGCGACATCTTGAAGCATCACGATGAAACGCGTTACTTTCTTAACAAAGAGCCTCCTATAAAGCTGAGAATTGATATCCATTTACCAATCAATCATGCAACACTCATTTAAGAATATCCGCAGCATTCTCATTTACACTTTTGTTATCTCGCTTATTTCTGTTGCGTATTATATTTATGCCTACTTGTTTCACCCTATCCCTGAAGAGCGCGAAACATTCCTGACTGAAATCGGTGAAGGTTTCGGTAATGCTGGCTTGGCGCTATTGGCTTTTATTTATTTTCGTACCTTTCTTAAACTGCTGTTGGGTCAAGGAAAATTGGCGCAACGTCTGCTACCAGACTATACCTCCCCTATTGACTTATCCTACCTAAACCGTCTCATGGTATGGATGAACCGCACGCATGTTTATTTTGGTATCGCAGCTGTAGCCGTTATTCTGCTGCATATTTCAATGATGGGATTTTCACGCTACAGCCACATCTTGTTCTTCCCTGCCTTACTGGCTTTGGTTGTTTGGCAAGGAATCTTTGGCCTGTTTCTGACTTTGCATTACACACCAACTGAACTCAAGAAATTTTCTTATTTGGTGCATGCGCAGTTTATTACCGGCATTGCTATTGGTATCTTTGCTTTTTTTGGGCATATATTGATTGAGTAACTATTCAATACCTGTTTTTACTATCTGTTAAGATAAACCCCCATTTATTGATCTGGTTTAATGGATCTGGACATTCCAGTTAAAGAAAATAGTCTTATTAACTGGAGGAAGAAATGGTAACGAGGAAGCACAATATACAAAGGAATACAAATCAGACGCGATCAAGTCTGGTATTGGATCAGGGGCATACGACGACAGAAAT
>CAZKPL010000160.1:0-2018 GCA_964554625.1 uncultured Nitrosomonas sp.
GGGTCTATCCCCGCAGGCGCGGGGGAAACTCTTGCAGATAACCTCATAATCTACAAAAGTAATTCTACAAAGTCATGCAGTTTTTTAATGATCAAATTATGGTAAGCGTTTTACTAACCACAGGCCATCCATTTCAACTAATTCACGGGGTGGATCGCCCAGGTTTTTTATCCCAACACCCCCAATTTCATTCAGATCACGCCATACCATCACTATACTGCCTTGGGGTTCTGCTTGATACCAATCTGCCAGAATCTTCCAGGTTCTTGTTCTTACTCCAGCATTCATGCGTGGAGAGAGGTAGACTGCCGGCGCAATTTCCAGCATTACCGAAGAGAGAAATCCACGGTACCTATAGGGAACATCACGCGTCACTATTACTACCAGAGCCATTTATTTCCTCAGTACGTAATACTTGTTTAATTTTTTCGATCATGGCAGGAATGACATCTTGTTTCCTAAAAATGATGGAAGCTTCACGTCTTACCAATCGGTCTATGGTAGCCTCATCACCATCTATTGCCTTTTTCGCAGCTGAAAAAGCAATTTGCAATGTGATGGAATCGCGAAACAAATCGGCAATGTCTAATACGAATGCTTGCCCAGAATCTTCATGAATAAATCCAAGCTGAGGAATAGCTGCCAGTGATTGCGTGGCAATGGCAGCAGCAGCTTGTACAGCAGTTGCAGCATGATTAATTGCTTGGTTAGGAATATCGGCTGCATTGGGATCTTCCCGGTCATAATGCCGACCATTCCATTTAATACCATATTTTTCTGCCATGAGGCGGTAAATTGTCTTGACTCGGGCACCTTCAATTCCTCGTAACGTATCTAAATCACGGTGGGGCAGCACCTCGCCCAGCCGCAAGGCATACATATGGCGCGCAACACTGACGCGGCGACGCGGACTACTCCATAACTCGACTTGTCTTCGTGCCACATCGGAACGATCTGGCATCAGAGGCGGTGCAGTATAGGTGCGTACGCCATCTGCTCCAACAGCTGCCATCAATGTGCCATGCCGTGCCAGCAGGCGCAGTGCATCATGGGTGACGCTGCTGCCCGGCCCAAGTAATATCATGGAGACTGCTTGATGGGGCACTTGAAGAATATGCGGGGTATCCGAGTTTTTACCTGATAAGAAATTCAAGCAGCCGTCAATGACACAGAGCTCACCACGTTCCAGCCAGATCAGGCCATGCCGATCGGTGTGAGGGATGCGGGCAGTTTCAAGCCCAAGACGGCCTTTCAGCATAATTTCGCAGGCTTAAGCAGTAACATCCCGAAACCAAACGCCCGGTGTCGCCCGATACCTCGTGCCAGTAGGCGGGCGAATGCCTCTGAATGTTCGACTTGTAATTGTCCTGTAAAAATGACATCAGGGCCGTTCACGAAGCGTACTTTGCGCTTGCCATCGATTTCAGCAATTTTCTTGCGCAATACTCGGGTCAAGCAGAATGCGTCCATCCGCGCCTGGACAATTTGTGCCGCCCCTTCGACTGAAAACTGTTTGGTAAGCCAGTCGCGATAAACTAGAGCCCGTTGGGCAATACTTCCGTTATCAGCTGCAGGAAGAGTATCTGCCGTGTGTAAGTAGGCATCGCGTTCTCGGCCATCTTTAGCGCGAATGACTGGACGAATTCGTACTTCAAAGCTAAATGTCCGTCCTGTTTTCCATGCGGTGGGAAATGGACGTGCATCGAGCTCATCCAACCCCAGTGCCCGCGCAACATCCGGTGTGGCCAGGCTGGCATATTGACGCAAAGTTTCCAGATTTTCAGAGGTATAGGCCAAGAGCCCTTGTTTGCTGCCGAGGTAACGAAATGGTTTGGGAGCTTGCTCACCAAATACGGTATAGAGCAAAGCGTGCAAGGCATAGCCATGATCACCATCAGGAGATAACACTCCGTGGCGAGCAGCCCAGGCTGCGAGCGCGACGGCATCTGGTTGCAAACGCATTAATTGAAACATCATGGTTACGCTCCTCGTGGCGTAAAACTACCCTCGCGAATAGG
>CAZKPL010000161.1:0-1971 GCA_964554625.1 uncultured Nitrosomonas sp.
TTTACGGACTTCTGCTCTTCGTTTGTCAGTTTGGATAAGCTGTCAGTAAATGTGTCAGCGATACGGAAGTTCATCAGACAACCTTATATTTTTATTTATGCAAGAACCTTTGTCAAAATTAGGTGGTATCTGCCATCTGCTGCTGAATTGCGGCGACAACTGCCCTGTCGTTTTTCAGAACAGCGTCGATCAGAGTTTTAAGATGATCTGTTGTTTCGGCATGTGCACCAATGTAACCCGAGCGTAATAAATCTAAAAAGGCCATTTCACGAAGATAGCGTCCCGACAAACTTTCATAACTAATCCGCAATCCTTTTTTCGGACCTCTACAAACTGGGTCAGTAAGGAGCATTTCATAATGATTGATCGGCATGAGGATACCACCGTTAGTAATGCTACCATCGCGTTTGACAAATTTTAGATAAAACACGTCTGGATTGAGCCTGTATTCATGCGGCCCCGACGGGTGAGATATAGCAAATTTTTGCATCCGTCGTATTTCTTCTTCCAGCTTGGCATCCGGCCTGTATATCCAGTCGGTATCACCGTCTGAGTTAATTTGTACATTATCGAGCATCTTGTATTGTAGCATCACGATGTTTTGACGACTCACATTTAGATAGATTAAATCGACTCCGAAGACACGCTCGAGAGGTCGCCGATTTGCTGTGAAAATATCAAGTCGTTCATTATCTCGCATAAAGACTGCGTGACCTGTTAGATCACTTTGCATAAGATTGTAACCAACCATATGTCGCGCGTCATGTTCGATTACAGAATCTTCCATGATATCGATTCGTGCCAGTGCAGTTTCGCACCCCTCCGCAAGTTCCAATGACTGGGCTTGGCTATTAGAAGCAATTCCAAAAGCCCTGAGTGCCGTACGCAACGCATCGGATTGTAACGATTTTGGATCGTTGAAGTACTTTGGTACGGAAAGTGATTCTGCTATTGAAATCATTGCACCATGATTTGCTCTTATAGATGCAAGTTTCTCAATAATATGGCTACTGAGTTTAGGCGATAAAGTAATAACAGACGATTTTTTACACAATCTTTCCTTTAAATTTTTAGAATACGGTTTCTCTCTAACCAACAATAAGAGATTGGCTTTTGATTGTGGATGAATTTTGATACCGCGTTTGATCTTGATGCGCGATTCGAGAGTAGTCACTGCACTACGAGAGCTAATAAGGCCGAAATAAAGGTCTTCGCCATCGTCATTCTTGCCCATGATTAGACATGGAGTTGGGGGTCTCACACTTTTCAAAATATCATGAGGACGCGCAACAGTAAATTCATTGACACTACGGCGTGATTCAAGAAGTCGCGTCCATTCCTCACCTTCAAACTTCAGTACGACAATCGGTTTTTTCTCTACGAATTGTTTCAGATTGTTGAGCCAGATGTTTTCCATAGGTCTAACTTTTTCTCATTCAATTATTAAAATCTTCATCTGCCTAATTAAATCAATAAGCGATAGTCGTAAGGCGCAGAGGTAAATCCACTAAGATATATCCCAACTTTTGCAATAGCGCTAGCCGAGTCGAGTGTAGCGGGCAAGCGTGAATAGTAATCAAACGTATTCCAGTTCGTTTTCGATAATCCGAGAATTTCCGTTGCTACCTGGACGACGTCGGATTGTCCAAGATATCGACGAATGCGCAATGGCGCGGGAATGCGTCGTTTGCCTTGGAAATACTTGAATTTTGGATTTTGAATGCTCGGTGCTGAACCATGCACCCACAATAGTGCTGTATTCGTGTTTTGCACTATCAGAGCACCTCTCGGCACGGGAAACTTGTCAATCTCAAACTTTCCATTAATAAGGTTTGAAGCAAGATAGCGAAATGATTCTTCTATTGTAACTTCGATAAGTTCAATATTAGCCACTCCCTCAAGCCCTTGAATCAAGCCCCGTTGTTCGTCATTAGTAAAAGGTGTGCGCTTGTGGACGACGACACGCTTTGG
>CAZKPL010000162.1:0-1896 GCA_964554625.1 uncultured Nitrosomonas sp.
CGCCAAGGAGGAAATTGCTGGCGGCCAGGATTGCTGTCATCGTGAACCCGCACGCCGCGCCTGCGGCTTTCGCCAGTCCGCTGACAGCACCTACGTGCTCAAAATAGATCGGGATGAGCTTGATGACAGCCGCTGCCGCGGCTCCTGACATCAACGCAAGCCCATAAATCGCAACTAATTCCAAGCTTAGCGAAAGCTGCAACGCAAGAAGCACGGCCAAGCCGGACATAGCTCCAAACATCCAGGTCAGGAGTGACAGAACTTCATATCGATCAGCCAGCCAACCACCGAGCGGGCGCGTAATGGCAACGCAGACGACCAGCAACGGAGTATAAAATGCCGACGCGCTCGTGGGGTTCACATGCCAATAATCGACCAAGTAGGTCGGCATCGTCGACGCAAAGAAAACAAGTGTACCAAAAGCAACCCAATAAAGCCCCGGCACCAGCCAGACGACAACGCCTGACCGATATACGGCGAAGATCTCTCGCATCGACGTATTCTTAAGCTTTCTGTTCGGAGGGTCAGACGTAAAGAACATGTAAATCGCCGCCATCAGAAGCGTAGGAATAGCGAAGATCGGAAAAATAATACGCCATCCCTCAGGATCCGAGGCGTCCGCGAGACTCGTAATCACGAACGTAACGACCATCATGCCGATAGTAATACCGACATTGCCTAAGGCGAAAAGACCCAAAGCCATACCCTGTTTCGATTTTGGATACCACGATGACACATGGGCATTACCGACCACGAAGGTTGCCCCGCCAAGCCCAAGCATCGAACCGAGAAAAAGGAAGGAATAATAGCCTTCGGCGAAAGTTCCAAAAATCAGAACAACCGAAAGGCAGACCAGTAGCACCGTAAATACAGTGCGGCCGCCGAACTGATCGGTCCAGATACCAAGTGGTATACTGATCGCCGCAGCAAAAAGCGGTTCCATTGCCGCCAAAACAAGTACCTGAGTACTTGTAAAATGATACCACTCAATAAGGAAAGGCGCGAGAGCAGAAAACATTCCCCAAATCGCAAAACCAAGCGAAAACGCCATGGTCGATATAAACAAAACTCTCGCGTTGCCCTGAGGCTCGTCCGGCTTATCAACCCCGATATGTTCCACGGGTAGCTCCTACAAAAATGTACCTGGCAGGTTCGTGCGTTGCATTGAAAGCTATCGTTTTGGCTCGACCCAACCCGCTGACTTACTGCTTAATCCGCGCGTCTACCCGAGAGAGGGGATCATACACTAACGATGGATGATGCCACCATAACGTCAGATCGGATATGCCCTAACGTCAACAGGGTCGCCGCATAAAACTCGCCGGCGAGCAACAACTCGCCGGCGATGTTCTGTACGTTACCTTTAGAATTTATCAGATTCTAGCCGCAGCGCCAACGATTAGTGCGCCTGCCTTACAGTGTTTCTGATCTGCAACTGATAGGGCCGCCACAGATACCAGAATGGGAACATAATCAAGTGCACCAGCCGAGAGAATGGGAACAACGCGATAACCACAAACCCGTTTAGCATATGCGCTTTGACTGCGAACGGCAGCGCCGACACATAATGTGTCTGAGGATTCAACGCCACAAGCGAGATCAGCCACGGCACAGCCGTATCAATATACCAGTCCGCGCCCCACCGGTAAGCAAGTGAAACCCAGAAACCAAGTGCCACCTGTACGAGTAGCGCGACCAGCAACACACCATCCATCGGACTTGTGACAGCAAGAATTCTCTCGGTCGTGAAGCGGCGTACCATCAGCACACAGAGCCCGATCAATGCCGCCAAACCGAAGGTGAAGCCGATCAGTTCAATCGTATATAGGGCCGTCGAAGTGGCTGTAAGACTTGCCCACATACCGGGAACCAAGAAGCCAATGAGGTGCGCAAGCA
>CAZKPL010000163.1:0-609 GCA_964554625.1 uncultured Nitrosomonas sp.
CAACGATTCTTGTCGCAACCGTTTAATGTTGCCGAAGTATTTACTGGTTCACCAGGAAAATATGTTTCTCTAAAAGACACTATTAAAGGTTTTAAAGGAATTGTTGAAGGTGAGTATGATGAACTGCCAGAGCAAGCGTTCTATATGGTTGGCAGCATCGAAGAAGCTGTAGAGAAAGCTAAAACACTTCAATAAACCAAGAGAAAATAGCGATGGGTACCATATTTCATCTTGATATCGTGAGCGCGGAAGAATCCATTTATTCCGGTCCTGTTGAATTTCTGGTAGCACCGGCGCAAATGGGTGAAGTAGGTATTTATCCACGTCATACACCGATGCTGACAAGAATCAAATCGGGCATGGTGCGAATCAAGGCACAATTGAAAGAAGAGGAATTAGTTTATGTATCTGGCGGTATGTTGGAAGTTCAACCTGATGTAGTAACGATATTGGCTGATACCGCAGTGCGCAGCCATGATCTTGATGAGGCTAAAGCTCTCGAAGCGAAGCGAGCTGCTGAAGAAGCAATGAAGAATCGGGAATCTGAATTAGATTATGCCAGAGCGCAAGCTGAGCTGATTGAAGCCATGGCGCAATTAGCCGCGATAG
>CAZKPL010000163.1:619-1859 GCA_964554625.1 uncultured Nitrosomonas sp.
GCGGGCATTGATTGTGATCATAAGTTCTAATTATAAAAAAGGCAACTAATGTCGCCTTTTTTATATCTATTTCTCAAGCAGCAACCTGGCTACAATGATAAAACCGTGGTTCAGTCATAGTGCGTTTTACTAAAGCTCATAACAAACTTTCATTCAAAAAGTAGATTATCGTGAAGAAGCTTAATGTTGTGATACTGGCGGCTGGTGCTGGAAAACGCATGCAGTCAGCGCTTCCCAAAGTGTTGCACACTTTGGCGGGAATCCCATTACTGATGCATGTCATAAACGCGGCGCGATTGCTTTCACCTGAAAAAATCTGTGTCGTTGTGGGTTACGGCAGCGACAAAGTAAGGCAGCTGACCGGCAGCGATGATTTGATCTGGGTATCGCAGGAACAACAACTGGGTACCGGGCATGCACTCATGCAAGCTTTACCGCAATTGAATACCGATGGATTTACGCTGGTTTTGTATGGTGATGTACCACTGGTTCAGATTGAAACCTTGCAGCAGTTAATTACCGTTGCGGGAGAAAAGAACTGTGCGTTATTGACAGCGCTAATCGATAATCCGTTTGGTTATGGAAGAGTTTTGCGTGACCTGAAAACCGGGGAAGTTGTTGCTATCGTCGAGCAAAAAGATACGACTGATGAGCAACAGAAAATCCGTGAGATTAATACCGGAATAATGCTCATCCCTAATGAGTGTTTGCACCGATGGCTGCCGAAACTTGACAACAAAAACACGCAACATGAATATTATTTGACCGACATCGTTGCGATGGCTGTTGAGGATGGCCTTCATATAGCATCATCAGAGGTAGAGAATTTATGGGAAGTCATGGGCGTTAATAATAAACAGCAATTGGCTGAGCTTGAACGGATTTATCAAAAGAATTGCGCTGAGAAGTTGTTGGACAAAGGAGTCAACTTACGTGATCCGAATCGTATAGACATACGGGGCGGACTTACCTGCGGCTCTGATGTTGAGATAGACGTCAATTGTATTTTTGAGGGAACCGTTAGATTGGGGGACTCGGTTCGGATAGGTGCGCATTGCATACTAAAAGATGTCACGGTGGCGTCCGGAAGTATTATCCATCCCTTTAGTTTGATTGAAGATACGGAAATCGGCGAAGATTGTAAGATTGGTCCTTATGCGCGCATCCGTCCAGGAACGCGGCTGGCGAAGAAAGTGCATATCGGTAATTTTGTTGAAGTGAAAAATAGTCAGATTGCCGC
>CAZKPL010000164.1:0-1845 GCA_964554625.1 uncultured Nitrosomonas sp.
CGGCGGAACTCAAGGTCGGAAGCCGCCGTGTGATTTCGTATTTCCTATACCCGCTACTACGCGGCCTCGATGAAAGCATTCGCGAGTACTAAGTTTATTCTACATAATCGTGATCGTGGCGAGGGATATCAGAATAACAAGAATAAAGTACCAAAATCGAAACCAATCGCCAAAGAAGAATATACAGAGAGTGGGTAAGTATGCGCTTCGTCGAATTGCCTAATTTTTTTGCATATGCATATTTCAAATTCCAATCGCTTGGAAGTCATCCGATATGAAGATCACAGCAGCTGTTCCGGCGTATAACTGTGCCGCGACTATCCGAGAAACTCTAGATTCAATACTGCGGCAAACCATTGCGCCAGATGAAATCCTCGTCGTTAATGATGGTAGCACCGATGATACACGTGAAATCCTCAATAATTATGGATCACAAATAGTTGTAATTCATCAAGAAAACTCTGGCGTGGCAGCCGCTCGTAATCTTCTATTCACTAAGGCCAGCGGGGATCTTATTGCTTTTCTTGATAGTGATGATCTGTGGCATCCTGACTACCTTAAGGTACAGCGTGGTCTCTTCAATGCCTATCCACACGCTGTTGCGTTCTTTACTGGGCATGTGGATTGTTATGGATACAAGCGGCATCATTGGAATAGTGACATGATCGATTTGCCTTCCGATGCGCAGTTGATAGGGCCTCTAGAATTTTTGAAAGCATACAATAAAGCGCAAGGCCCCTTCGCTTCCATGAGTTATTGTTGTCTGCCGAGATCCGTACTGGCGCAAATGGGAAGTGAACCTTTCTACACAAAAGCCCGTACGGCAGAGGATTTTTATCTTATTAATCTCCTCCCGCTTATGGGCTCTGTAGCATATGTCCCATCCCCGGTAGTTGCATACAGAATAATTGAAGGATCTCAGTCTGCTAACCGTCTAAAAAGTCTTTCGTGCGCGGTGGATGCCTTACGGCTCCTTTGGGAGCGTTACGCGGTGACTGCTGACCAAAAGCTCCTAACAGCATTCAAGCTCGCTTTAGCCTCCAAAGAACGTCAATATGCCAAAGTTCTGATCGGTGTAGGCAGGATATCGGACGCGCGAGAAGAACTAAAGAAAGCCCTGACCCGCTCCCTTCAACCGGCAACTTTCGTCAAATCATTGGCGCTTTTGGCTTGCACATACCTTCCGGTATCCCTGCAGCCAGTATGGCCATCAATATACCGATCAACTCATAACTGTGCAGATGATGACGATATCAAGAAATTACCATCAACGACCTGATCGACCGTTTGGATTTATCCAGCTTTTTACCGTTTGATCGTCTCGTTCTTGAAGACTAACAGGCGCCATTGTCCTATTTTCGGGGACTCATGACTTTAAATTTGTTATTTATATGCACCGTTGAGAATGAATCCTGCCCTTCGCTTATTTGTCATGCATCGAAAATTATCGCTAGGTCGATGATTTGGATGTTTTTAGATAGTCGCAACAACAAACTATAAATGAGATTGCGGTGATGATGCTTTTCAGGAGCAAGAATGACGGAATCATCGAAATACTCGGGCCTGTAATTGTGTGAATTAAATTGACGCTTAAACAGCAAATTTTTTCGCTTTTCACGGCCAGTTCAGTCGTAGCAACAATGTTTTGTTCGTTTTTTTTAAGCTCGACTGATGCTGCCGAGGATCGCATTTGCGCAGTGTCGGACACGATTTGTCCAACAGGGAGCGAGAAGCCTATTTCTGATGACGCAGGACGTCGTAGCTTAACGGAGACGGTCAGGCCAATCCCACAACTTCCTAATTTGTTGGACAATTATGCGACCCGTCCTACTTGGCAAGTGGCGG
>CAZKPL010000165.1:0-1807 GCA_964554625.1 uncultured Nitrosomonas sp.
GTTGTGTACAGGTTGAATAGCAATAATAAACCATTCGCTGTAATAGAGTGTGCAACATGGTAGATAACATTATAATCAGCGCGATGTTCATATTTTCAATCTACGTTTTGCTTCAATTTCTTTACATATGAAATTTCCAGAAGGAGTTCAGGTTGTTGGAGACAAAAGTTTCAGGGGGGCTTGCCCTTCTGAAATTGTGGAGCAGGTAACATTCTTTAACAGACTAAGAAAAGAGTATCCTGATACGCTTGGCAAAATCGCGCTGCATATCAGGAACGAAGGTAATAGAACCCATAATCAAGCGGCAAGGCAAAAAGCTGAAGGGATGGTAACTGGGGCGCCGGATATAGTAATACCAGGCAATCCAACTATACTGATAGAGATGAAGAGAAGAGATCATACTCTTTCAAGAATCTCGCTGGAGCAAATAGAATATTTAAAAGCGGCTAAAGTTAATGGCGCAATTGTCGTTATATCTTTAGGATGTGATGCTGCATACGAATTTGTTTGTAGTTTGTAGTCATGGTGGAGTCTGACTTGTATATGCGATGGGTCAACAAGTCTATGCCAGCGGGTAAACTCCCGCATTCCTTGAGGCCGCCAGCCGGTGCGGTTGCAACCCATCAACCGGCAATTTCATTAACTTAATTTTTAGGAGAATTGAAAATGATGTATTTTATAAGCATGTTGTTGCTTGCAATAACGTATACAACGACTTTAATCAGCATGTTGCTATCTGCATTATTCGTAATACTTGCAGTGTATTGCTTCTTCGCACAAGCTGACCCTGACGCAACTATCGGCTCGCTGTATCTAGCAGGGATATTTCTTGGAACGTGCGTATTATCGTCAATAATCTCTTTTATCTGCTATGTATATATTGACATAAAGGATCATGCAAAATGAAGATAATTACTAAATACCAACTTGCGATAACCGATTCACAAGTTATACGCGTGCCTGAAAACGCAGAATTGATTGATTTGATTGAGAATAATGGAATGCCGGCCATACTTTTTGTTGTTCATTCTCACGCTGAGCGATCAACAAAAAAGAAAATGAAATTTAGGCAATGCGAATATCTTTGGCCATCTGGATGTGAGTACATAGGATCATACTACACGCCATCAAAAATATTAATGCACGTTTTTTTGGAGAGTGAACATGGTTGAATCAAGAGTGGTTATGGGCGCATCAGCGGTAACAATGCCAAGCGGAAAAGTATTGAAATTCATAACTCTTCGACCAAACGGAGAAGAAGACGATGGAGTTGAGAGACACGGAATAAGTTTTAAAGAGTATAGATGCCCGGATCGTGTTTTTAGGCTAGCTATATCGAAAAAATTTCCGCACATTGCTGACGTAGGGTTTATTACTACGCAAGATGGAGGAAGACCAAAAATAGATTCATACACGTATAACGAGGAGGCCAGTGAAAAATGCTAACAATGGCAGAAATAAGAAAAGCAACCGGTCTTTCATACAACACAGTGAAAGACAGGGTTGAAAAAAATGGAATAAGCGCTTTCGCATTAAAAACAAAGACCAATACAATCAAATACTTATATGATGTTACGATTGATGAAATAAAAAGAGGAGCTCTAGAGAGAAGAAGCTGGAATGATGTGGAAAGAAGAATTAAATCGGCGTTAACACGTGTAGAAAAAGCAATGGATTCAATAACTTATGCAAGGCTCAAGGGAGCGTAGGAGAGAAAAGGCGCTTGATATGTATAAATCAGGATTTGATGTTGAAAGAATCCTGATTGATACCGGAATGCCTAGGTGCACTTTCAGGAGAATATTAA
>CAZKPL010000166.1:0-1757 GCA_964554625.1 uncultured Nitrosomonas sp.
ATATTGAAAGATGAATAGAGAGTAGGGGATCAATCTAGCAACAAAATAGTCTAAATATTTTTAAATTGAACCAGCTCAAACCAAAACTATAAACTCTAACCATGAGTATACAGAAGAAAAGCACTTTGCTGCTGATGAAACAGCGCCAGTGCAACGATAGAAATCCGGCAATTTCTTATCTACTGGGAGGTTCTTAATGTCAGGACGAGTAACCGCTGAATTGCTGAAAGGCTTCTTAGAGGCATTCAACCGCCACGACCTCGATTCCATTATGGACTATTTCGCAGATGATTGTGTCTTCTACATGCCAAGAGGGGCCAAGCCCCGTGGCGATCGATATGTTGGGAAAAAAGAGGTCCGGGCAGGTTTAGCAAAACGATTTGAGGGCATACCGGATGTGCATTATGGGGACGACCAGCACTGGGTCTGTGGCCGCCTGGGAGTCTCCGAGTGGACGCTCACCGGCACAACTGCATCGGGGCAAGAGATCGAGGTACGAGGAGTTGACCTGCTTGAGTTCGTTGATGGAAAGATCATCCGCAAGGATTCTTTCTGGAAGATACTGGATTAAGGGCAATGTCGGTTTGCGCTCTCATCTCCAATATGATGCCACAATCACCGCACTCGTATACGCTGTTCCATATGCGGCAGCATGAAGTGCTGGATAGCTCGTGATAGCCCCTGATGGGACGTTATCAACGAGATCAGCATTAGGTCTTCCAACACCTTTATCAATCAAGTTACCTTTCCCAGAAGGAGGCTCAAATTATGGAATTTCTTGACATTATGAATATCTCTCACCACTATATGGAGATACTAAACCCTTCCACGCCTGAAAAGATCATAAAACTAGGCAAATTGCTCAAATTGGAAAAAGGAAAACGGGTCATTGACTTCGGTTGTGGTTGTGCCGAACCCCTTACTCTCTGGGCGGAGGAATTCGGTATTACTGGTATTGGAATAGATATATCCGCGGATTTCTGCAACCGGGCAAGGCAAAAACTGGCTTCGAGGGGTTTATCGGACCGAATCGAAATCGTTTGCTCCAATGGGGCGGATTACATATTCGAAGAAGGAGCTTTCGATGCCGCAACCTGTATTGGATCAACGTTTATTTTTGGCGGCTGCCAGCAGACACTCCAGGTACTGAAGCGAGCAGTTCACCAGAATGGACGCCTTGGTATCGGTGAAACCCACTGGCTCAACAATCAGGTTCAACCGGCATACGCCCAAATGCAGACAACTACCTACACGGAAGCAGAACTAACTCAATTTGCTAGGGATGAAGGCTTGGAACTCGAATACATCATTCGGGCCAGCGACGACGACTGGGACAGGTACATCTCGGATGGCTGGTATGGACTGATACGTTGGCTGGAAGAAAATCCCACCAACACTGACTATGAACAGGTATTCAAGCATTTCCGCACTGACCAGGATGATTATTTACAGTTCCAGCGCCAATATATGGGCTGGGCCATGTACTGCCTCGCTCCCATGAAATCTCGTTGATATGTGGTATGCAGTCATCTATGAAAATATTTTTATCAATAATGCTTGGACACGATTTTGTATAATTTTCTGATAAAACATTTTACGGCCATCCATCGTTGCTTATCTTAGATTGCTTATTAAAGCTCTTAATTCGCATTAGCATCAACAATTCGTCTCGTCTTATAACTGTAGTGAGATAATGGCGGCGTAAATTAATATGGAGGCAAGAACATAATGGAGGCAACGACTTATGGAAATTAGAT
>CAZKPL010000167.1:0-1723 GCA_964554625.1 uncultured Nitrosomonas sp.
TACGAGGCTTTGGACATGGCAAACTTGATGTCATTACCAATGCTCTCGAAAAAGCCTTCATCCGATGGATCGGCATTATCATGCGTGTATTTATACCAACGATCTCTATCACCGCTACCACTCTCTCCAACATACATCTGCCAGACGTTGGATTGTTTAATAGCCTCTTTTTTCTTTTCGAGCAAAACTGCAATAGCTTTATCAGAACCTTCTACCATTGCGGCGGTAGCCGTTACCGTTGGTTTCATAACACCATTGATCAATCCTAATATGGAAGGGAATATCAGCACGCAAAAACCAATCACGAATGGACGAAAGAGCGGATAAAAGTCTATTGGCTCGGCATTGGCCAGATGTCTCCATACTCTTGCGGCTATATACCACATTGCTGCAAACCCTGCCAGTCCCTGGCCTACACCGATTAACTGACTGCATAGTGGCATCATTTCATCATACAACTGGTCGAGTACACTATGCATTCCCTTCATATCGTTTGCCATACCTTGTGCATAGGTCAAAAAAGGCAATATCAATCCCACTACCTCCATACAGACGGCCTTTCTACACGTTGCCATATTGTTTTATTTAATTGTTTATTCCATAAATTTTCTGAATGGTTTGTGCATCGTTTCTTTCTTTTGCTCGCTGCACAGCCAGTATCGTTGTGTTGTTATTAAAGTGCCTTAGGAACATTAATTTGTCCTGCATGTCGGCATAAATTCTGTCAATCGCCTGTAGCCGTTCGTCATCACTCATGCGCGTTTTGCCTGCCGTGATTACCGTAAGAAGTTCATTGAGGTTACGCAAGCTCTCTTTAAATAGGTTGTCATACACACGACCTAAATACGACAGCTCGTCTGCTTTGAAATTGTTATCGCGTTTGAACCGGTCATAAGCATTCTTGTATTCCTTGACCAATACGACTTGATAATTGACAATATCCGCCACCCGATGGTATTTGCGTACTGTTGGACTTACTTCCATTAAACCATCAAGGAAAGCTTTATGCAGGTTGAAATTTCCTTCGGAAATATTTTTGATGGTATTATAGCCACCTTCCAATATTTGGTAGCCTTTCTTCATGTCGCTGAGTATCTGTTTGAACTGCGCCAGCTTCTCTACATTAAGTAGCAATTGCTGTATTTCATCGGCTTGCGCCGATACTTTATGCGCGGGTAATAAGCTGCAAAAAACAACACTGAATATCATCACTAACTTTTGCATGACTATTTATTTTTGATGCCCTGCAAGGCATGGCTTGTTTTAACCTCTGTTTGCTCTTTTATTCGGGACACAGCCAACAATTTCGCATCATTACTGAATGAATTGCAGAAGTTGAATTTGTCCTGCATATCCAGGTATAGTTTGTCTATCCTTGCTATGCGTTCATCATCTTTCATTTCCAATTTGCCATCGGTGGTTACAGCGATAAGTTCGTCCAATGTCTTTTCACAGTCATCAAGTAGGTTACTAAATGCGCTACGGACATAGTTTAATTCATCGTTTGAAAAAGCATCAGTGCTCTTAAGCTTCCGATAAATGCTATTATAGTTTTGTACAATTTTAACCTGTAACTCAATTATTTCTGCAACCTTCGCTTGGTGCTTAATCTCTGGGTTGACTACTTTTAAAGAATTGAAGTAATCTCCATGAAGATTAAATTCGCCCCTGGTAAAACCACCGATTGTGGTAAGTCCTTCTTTCGCTATTTGATAACCCTTTT
>CAZKPL010000168.1:0-1721 GCA_964554625.1 uncultured Nitrosomonas sp.
CTTCGCTTATTTCAATCAACCTCTCTGTAAACAACCCTGAGATTTCTTACACTTTATCAGTTACCTGAGAAATATTTTCAAACAAATGAAAAAGATCACCACCCAGCTTTTCACTTAAATATGAATCAACAAAATCAAGTTTCTCATTTTCTTTAACAGCAAGAAATTCATTATCAAACTGTTTGAGTTGATTTGAAGTATCACCTGGAAACAAAGATTTCGTCAAACACGATAGGATTCTACTTTCCTCTTCATAAGCCAGAACATACGAGTCACCAAGATCTGAATTATTCCGAATCTGCTCAAATTCTTTGGGCAACTTAATCCAGCCATTACGTTTAGCCACGTAATCCATCAAAAGCTCAGCACATATAGGCACCAGTTGAGAAGCCAGTGTTATTGCAATGGATTTTTCTATACGAAGTTGCATATGAAGTTCAGAATCCCATTGATTGGAATAAAATTCCAGATTAGGAGATAGATAAATGCATCCGGTCATATCAAATATCCGGATATATCAGTTCCTAACGGATTGTCTCTGTACTTTATTGAGATTACTGAGAAAGCGAGAAATCAATATAAAAAGAGCCTTCGCACTCATTTCCTCCGCTTCCTCCTCCGTCGTCGTTGTCGTTAATCGCGCGAATGCTGACAAATTATTTCTAGTTCTCATTCAGAAGAATGTGTACTTTCGTTTTAGAGATTGTGAAAGTGGTCTGATAGGATTTAACTAATTGTCTTATAGGTAAAGGACCTTTATATTCTGCAGCTGATTATTAGGAGGAATAGTGTTGGAAACTGCTAACGTTTGGGAATATCTCGATAATATTTGGGTGCTAACAGGGTTAGTGCTCGTTGTATTTGCAGGTTTACTAAAGTCAATATCCGGGAAAAAATTAAATAGCCCAGCTGTCGAGAAACTGATGCAAAAGGGGATAAATTATCTGTTTATATTGGGTCTTGTCGGTATTGTATTCGGCTTTGTTATGCCCGAGATCAGACATACAAAAAATACAGCGGAAATTAACCAATCAATCAACGATACTAGAGGCTAGAGGCACTGCCATCAATGCGGCTGGCAATGTGAATGATAATTCCCTTCCTGCATCAAACCCAATACATCAAGAACACCCAAGCGCAGTTAATCAGCAAATTAAAGATAGCGAAGGAATTGCAATCAATGCTGGTGGAAATGCTTCCGTCACTATATCAAGATAAATAATCTCATGAAACTTCATCTTTTGACTAGTTTAATTCTTGTTTTTGGTTGTATCCAGTTAATCTGGGCTAAGCCTGAACAGCAGCAACAAATTATTCAAAATACTACAGGTACCGCGATCAATGCTCTCGGAAATATCGACCTTACCATTGTTCAGCAAGCGACTGATTATCAGGACTTAAAGCAGAAAGTAGATCAGGCCAAAAGAAACATTCAAAAGCTTCCCAATGATCCAGATTTTCTAAAAGAGTTACAACAAGCTGAAAAAAATCTAACAGATTTTATTGAAGGTATCCGCAAGCTACTTGCAGATATCGATAAGATACCACTTAACAACGAGCGTGGTATAAGAGCCAAGGCGTATTTTGAGAAAGGTAAGTACCAGGCAGCTCGTGATGCTCTTGATGAAAAGGAAATGAATGATGAAAAAAATGCTTTGCTCAAAAAAAAGTGTAAGAAATCTCAGGGTTGTTTACAGAGAGGTTGATTGAAATAAGCGAAG
>CAZKPL010000169.1:0-1613 GCA_964554625.1 uncultured Nitrosomonas sp.
CCTTGTATACCAGCTACTTATGCTCTTAAATGCGTAACTTAGGTTAGGGCGAGCTTCAAGGTAGTCTTTGAGACCTGGGAACCGCTGAGACCTCACGATAGCGGTTAATGTGTTCAGATCAGGAATGTAACATTCCTGTCCTGTCCTGGCAACCCATGCATTAACACTGTCTTTTGATTTCACGGCGATAACTTTATATTTATCTTGTAGAACTTCCTCTGGAAAGCCACAAAAACGGATCAGGTTCATAGTATTGGGCGACAGAAGCCGCACAGTGGCAGATAGACTACGTGTAAGCTCATACACCTGTTGTATAGTTGCGGTGATGTCTGCTTTACTGCTTAGAGCATCCGAGGGAACACCAGCGAAAACCTGCTGGCCCAGCATTTTCGGGTCAGCCCACTCTTCGGCTGAACTGATGTTCCGGCGGGTAAGTCGAGCTAATGACCGTGAAGACAGCGAAAATAAAGTGTTAGATCGCCATAGGCAGAAGCGGAGAGCAATGTCTCTCAATAGAGCTAAATCACGATAGGTGTAGAAACCGGAGTCACGATCACGAACCTTTTCCACGTTAATAACACCCAGAACCGAGTAGTGCCGTGATCCAAAATTCCTCTGACGAATCGGAATGGTAAGCTCAGCGTATGCTGCCTTGTTCCTTGATCCAACCCAAAGATAACTGATGTCAGGGTGGGTTCGACGGAATTCTTCAATATCATTAATTAATAATGGTCGTTCTCGATTGTATACCCATGTCACTATACTATTGACCTTATCAGCATCTAACTCCTTTATTGGTTTTGTGTTCTTGACGGCTGCAGCAAGTCGCAAAAGGGGCTTGTTGGATGTTGCTAGATAAATATTCCCTACGCTGCTACCAGTCATCCTTAAAGCTGCTTGGAGAAGTGCTTTTGCAAAACCTTCTAAAGCAAACTGCGCCTCCCCAGGGGGCAGTAAATCAGCGCCTTGATTTCCGTGCAAGGGACTATGTTGCTCTCCTCGTTCGTAAGCGTCTACAATAGCATCTGCATCGCTAATGTTAAACAAGTTCCTGTGAACTTTGACAGGTGCACTACCATTAACCATGCAGAAAATTTTGTTAAGTGATGTATATGATCTTCTTTCCCACAAATCAGTGTCTGGGCTATTGAAAATTACTGCAACCAGTATCTTCACAACCTTTTTTGAGTTCTCAAGAGGATTCTCCTTATTTACCCTTCTTCCAATTGTTTGTTTTCTTGAGAATATTTTTACTTCAGCGCTGTTACTGAGTAATTCTTGGATATTCTGGAATGGTGGACGTTCACATAACCTTTGGAGGAGTTGAGTTGTGCTCGTGGAGGATTCCCCATATTCATTACGCAAAGGATCATTAACCAGCAACGCTTGATACTCCTTTTCCTTTTGCGCTTGCTTATGTGACACAAAAAGAAGAGATTGGAATAGAGTGGTGCCTTGGCCGACAAGCAAAATAGCGGCTTTCGCCTGAAATTTCAGACGAAGCCGCTTCAGTTCAGCTCGTATAGATTCTGTGTCGCAGTAGTCTCCGCGAATCACATAGTCAGATGGTTGCCAGTCCATACGTTTTCTTACATCTTTTCACTAGGTCTCAA
>CAZKPL010000170.1:0-1595 GCA_964554625.1 uncultured Nitrosomonas sp.
CACATCCTAAAAATTAGCGCGTCCAGAAAAGAGTGTCGTTTTCATAAATATGTCAATTATAAAAATTTGAATCCATGGTTCTTGTTCACCAGTGTTCCCTACTGATCTAAGGAATAAGACCGAATTGCTGGCTTAACTGTGCTATCAGAGCTTCCCTTTGAAAGAGGGCTTATCTTGCAGGACTAGCACGAAGCATTCGAAGATTATCTTTCAGCAGTCTTCCGGCCTCCGCGTTAATCCTCGACATATGTACAGTTGAACCCCATCCTGGATCAATTGCAGCTAACCTCTCCACGGTAGCAAGCGCTGTTTCGGCATATTTTAGTTCTACAGTCATGTCTTCACTTCTTGTGCCAGGTACCTCAAACGACCGTGAGCTCCAGCTAAAATCACGTTGGTACTGGGTTTGACACAGAATTTGTTCAGCTATCGCAAAGCGATCTTCCCGCGTACATCTCGTTGATGCTCGACATACATAGTCGTCAGATTGCAAAAAACCGGAAGTGCCTGATCACATTTTTTATGTGCCATCAGGGAGTCTCCACGATAAAGAGCCGCATCGCCCAATTATTACATGCAATAGCATAGGCTGTATTCTCTCTCACCGACAACTTACATGCAACATCTTTGACTTGCTGGTAAGCTTTCTTTGCGGCGTCGAGATCATCTGCTCGTAATTTGAAATCGCCTTGCATGAGCAGTCTGTTTGCGAGATAGGTAACCTGCTGTTTGTTGATATTGCTGATCCTCAAGATAGAAGCAGCGGTATTTTTGTTTCAGGTCTCTCTTGAAGAGGCAAAACTTGATTTCGAGGGCGGTCACATTTTTATTGCTCATGCTAATTGGAAAAATAGCCTCACATGCGACGAATTCCATACGGTTGCTCGGTGACACCCATCTGTAACAACCGCACAGCAGCACAATCAGGAATGGGCGACTTCGTTTGATTTCTTTAGGCCAGCTTTAAATACGGTCAGCTCATGCTGTTTTTTAATATCGGTCTCAACTGATTTAACGCCTTGCCGGAGATTAATCCATTTGAGGTGATGTCGGTGTTACGGATACCTGTTTCTCATTTTGAAGTAATGATGAATGGTAACGGTATTTGCATTTTACCGGCAACAAGCTTTACGCTTGACATAAAATTTATATAATATTAATATAAAGATTTGGAATAACTTTTGTCGTATCAAATATTTATCGTTAAACAGCGTAGACTAAATTTTTTATCCAAAAGAACCATAAGATACTTTCCATCGATGATCGCACGACAATGCTCGCGTTACTCAGTGGCCTGCATGAAGAAATTATTAAAACAGGCGATCCCGTAATTGTTCGTGGTACAGAGACCAGCCGATTCTGTGCCGATGGGGTATTATTCAAAGAAGAAATACGATAACGGGCTGGGTTTTCCCTTGTCGGCAAGCAAAGGGAGCTTGGTACTTTTATCTTCGGGAGTGAAAAACCAAACAGTTTTCATACGCAATGTTACTATTTACTCTGACAGATAGCACCACAAGTTTCTATTGACATGAAAAACTCAGAGATGTCCAACCGTATTAAGACTTCCGAAGAACGGTATGAAAAATTATTTA